>NZ_JAWDHA010000006.1:0-121673 GCF_034190895.1 Virgibacillus sp. M23
AAACCCCACGGAAAGGGAAGTGGGCAGCCGGAGTGGTGGTCAAGCAAGCAGTAGCTATTATTCCATAATAGCTACTAGAGGAAGCGTAAATCTGAGCATTTAGTGATAAGGACTGAGCGAATTTTGCCCGGTTTTTCTTATCTAGGAAATGATAAAATTAGCTCAAGTGGATAAATAGGGGCGTGTTCAGCTCCAGCGCCTAGAAACTAGGGGACTTCACGAATCGAATAACTGTAAGATATGAAAGTAAAAAAGGCCGACGCGCAAGTTTTTTAACGTATGGGCCAAATACCTGTTTTAACATAATCTTATAGAATATAAAAAATGCTAGCAACAGTTATAAATGATATGAGAAGCGAAGCAAACACATAACAAATCGCTAATTTGTATTCTTTGTTTTGGAGTAGCTTCATTGTTTCATTACCAAATGTTGAAAAGGTGGTATATGCTCCGCAGAATCCTACTCCAAATAGTAGCCACCAGAATTCAGAGATAAACTGGGTTATGTAAAAATGCCATAGTACGGCTAATAACATTGATCCTGTTATATTGGCTATCCATGTACCTATTAAACGTCTCGTAGTAAATAATGAAATCTGGTAACGTGCAATACTTCCTATAAATCCTCCTAGGGCAACTAATAGAAAATTCATACATTTCCCCTCTTTCTTCCAGTCAATGAGCTTTTAAACCCTAGGAAACAAAAGAAAAGACCACCAAGAACACTAATTATACAATAAAGAACAGCTAATAGCTGACTTTTATTCCATAGCTCTATGGTTTCCACTGAAAATGTAGAAAACGTCGTAAAGGAGCCTATTAAACCAACGCTTAATGACGCAAACATTGGAGGAGATAGAATTTTTTTCACTTTATCATTATGTAAGATATAGCTTAATATAAAGCATCCCATTAAATTTACACATAAAGTAGCAAAGGGAAACCCCTCTGCTATTATAATTAATGATATTAAGTAGCGAAACAAAGATCCCACTACGCCACCTAATCCAATTGCTAGGGAGTTCTTTACGTTAACGCTAGCTTGCATCCTGGACACCTTCCATAAATTTCAAACTTATGTCCTTCGATTGCATAGTCGGCTAAAGCTTGTTCCACTTCATCCATTGGACAAACTTTGATTTCCTTTGTTTTACCACAATCTTTACAAATAAAATGATGGTGGTGATGATGTGTGCAATTTATACGAAAATGTTTTTCACCATTTAATTCCGTCGTTTCTAGTATACCTATTTCATTATATAAATGGAGATTTCGATAAACTGTATCAAAGCTAATACCGTCATAGCTTGATTCTAAATACTGAATTAGATCTTTTGCTGTACGGTAGCCGTCTGCATCAGCGAAAAAGGATAGTATTTCTTTTCGTTTACCGGTTGTTTTATATCCTTTTTCCTTTAAAAGTTCGATAGCTTCATTAATATCCATTCAGCATCCCTCACTTTTTTATTGTATGTTTGAATCGCTTTATAAATATAGAAAGTAATAAAATAATAATGGAGACCATTACAATGGTTCCACCTGGAGGTATACTTAAATAATATCCAGATATTAATCCTATAATAACAGCTAGTTCACCAAATACAATAGATAAAAGTAACATTTGCTTAAATCCTTTTGCTAAACGCATACTTGCTGCTACTGGTAACGTCATTAGTGCAGAGACGAGTAAAACACCAACAATGCGGATGGATGCTGCAATGACAAGTGCTGTTAAAACAATAAAGAGCAGATGAATAGATTTAGCATGTAGACCTGATATTGTTGCGTGTTCTTCATCAAATGATAGGGTAAACAACTCTTTAAAAAACAAAGCAATTACAATCATTATAAACGCGGATATTCCAGCAATGGTATATAAATCATTTTTACTCACAGCAGAAACAGAACCAAATAAATAATTAAACAACTCGGTGTTAAAGCCGTCAGCAAGAGAAATGAAAATAACACTTAGACCAACACCACCGGAGAGAATAATTGGAATTGCTATTTCTTGATAGGCTTTATAAACACCTCTAAGCTTTTCTATAAAGATTGATCCAAAAACAGAGAAAGCCATCCCACTATACAAAGGACTTAGCATGATAGCAAATTTCTTTTCTAATAAAAGACCAAATGCTATCCCTGCTAGTGTAACATGAGATAATGCATCAGCTATTAAAGAAAGTCGTCTTACTACAATAAAAGTACCTAGTAATGGGGCAATAATGCCTATTAGTAGTCCTGTTAAAAATGTATGTCGTAAAAAATCAAATTCTAAAAAGTCGGCAATCATACTTCTTCCTCCAAAGGTTAATGATCGTGTGTAATGATATTTACATGATGGCCATGTAGACGAGATAAATCTGTATCTGTTAAAGCTTGATATTCTTCTGGATTCCCATGGAAATGCAGGGTTTTATTCAAACATACTATTTCAGTGGCATGCTTAGTCATGGTTCCTGTATCATGTGTAACCATTAACATGGTAATCTTTTTCTGACTATTTAATTGATATAATAATTCGTAAAATCGCTGCACATTTTCTTTATCGACGCCAACAGTTGGTTCATCAAGAATTAATAATTCAGGATCATTTACGAGTGCTCTAGCGATAAAAATACGTTGCTGTTGGCCACCGGACAGGTTGCCAATATTTTCATGTGTGTATGCTCCCATGCCAACCTGTGCAATCGCATCGATTATTTTTGCTTTATGCTTTCTAGTAAAGAATTTAAAATACCCGACTTTTGCAGTCAAGCCCATAGATACTACTTCAAACACCGTAGCAGGAAAACCTTTATTAAAGGAATTGGCTTTTTGTGAAACAAAGCCAATTTTATTCCAATCTGAAAAGTGTTCTAGTGATTGACCAAAAAGCTCAACGGAACCTGTATCTGGTTTTTGCAGGCCAAGAATGATCTTGATTAACGTTGTTTTCCCCCCACCATTAGGTCCGATTAGGCCCATAAACGAACCACGCGGAATAGCAAAATTGATATGATCGAGTACTTTTTTATTCTCATATGAAAAGTCAATGTCTTTCATTGTAACAATAGTCTCTGCCATATATTTACTCCTTTCCGAAATTCAACGAATGAGGCGCATGCTAAAAACGGCTCATTTCGTTACTGTATCTAGTGTTTGTAAATTTTGTCTCATTAATGACAGATAATCCTCTTTATTCGCTACATCCTCTTCCGTTAACACAGCTAAGTTATGAATGGTTACCGCTTCTGCTCCGATATGTTCTTGTATAATTTTAGATACTCGGTTGGAGGTATTTTGTTCAAAAATTAAATAATCAAGTTGATACTCATTTGCTTGTTCAATAATTTTTGTTAACTCCTTTTGGGATGGCTCACTGCTCGATGACAAACCATTAATGGAAATTTGTTCAAGGCCATAACGATCCTCCCAATACCCATACGCTGCATGAGAAACTAATATATGCTTATTCTCTTTATTAGTTAGTACCTGTTTAAACGCATTGTCCAATTCATATAGCTGAGATTCGAGGTTTGCAAAGTTCGTTTCATACAATTTTTGTTTATCTGGATTTAATGTAATGAGTTCATCTTTAATTAATTCGGCTAATTGCACCATTCGTAAAGGGTCTAACCAAATGTGAGGATCATGATCACCGTGATCGTGTCCGTCATGTGAGTGATCAGCATGTTTTTCATTATGGCTACTGTGCTCACCATCCACTTCAGTATGAAATAATGATTCCTGTTCTCCTAGTTCAATAAGGGCTACGTCTTCTGCAGAGAGCGCATCGGCTGCACTTTCAGCAAAACCCTCCATACCAGCGCCAAGGTAAATAAATGCGTTACTCTTTGCAATTTCCGTAATATCCTTGGAGGTGGGCTCATACGTGTGGGCATCTACTCCAGCAGGATAAACGGATTGAATATCAGCCGTATCTCCAGCTATTTGTTCAACAGCAAATTGAATGGGGTAGATTGAAGTATAGATGGTCAAATCCCCATTCTTCTTCGTAGATGCTTTATTAGAGGAACATCCAGTAAAGATGATTCCTACTATAATAATAGAAATAAGAACGATGTAAGACTTTTTCACGTTTTTGTTCCTCCCTGTTCAAATGTCTTCCATTATATTACCGTAATCATTACGAAATGTAAATAGGAATGATTACGATTGATTTAGCTGATTAGTAGTCCTTTCGAAATAATTTCGATATGAATGAATTATAGTAGGAAAAAATCATTTAAAAATGCTAAAATAACTTTATAATAAATGAGTAGAAAGAAAAATTAAATTTTTTAAAATATAGGGGGCGTGTAAGTGGAACAGCTAATGCGCAGCTTCTTCTTATTCTTATCAAAAAATAAATCGTTAACGAAATTAGCCAAAAGGTATGGTTTTAAATTTGGAGCTGGAAGATTTGTAGCTGGTGAAACCATTGAGCAGGCATCTCGAAAAATAAAGGGAATGAATGCAGCTGGATTTGTAGTAACGGTGGATCATTTAGGTGAATTTATTGATAATGAACAAGAAGCTAGAGAGTCTGCTAAGGAATGTGTCCACGCCATAACAGTGTTAGCTAAGGAAGAATTAAATGCTGAACTATCACTGAAGCTTACTTCAATTGGATTAGATATATCCAGAGAACTTGTCATGCAGAACATGCGAATGATTTTAGATGTGGCTAAACAGCATCAAGTTAACGTTACTATTGATATGGAGGATTTTGAACGGACTGAACAAACGTTACATATATTTAAAGAGCTTCGAAATGAATATAGTAATATTGGAACTGTACTACAGGCTTATTTATATCGAGTAGAAGCGGATATTGAAGAGTTAAACGCCTTTGATCCATACTTACGACTTGTGAAAGGAGCATATAAGGAGTCACATGAAGTAGCATTTCCAGAGAAAAAAGATGTTGACGAAAATTATAGGAAGATTATTAAATTAAACTTGCTTCAAGGCAATTATACTGCAATAGCAACCCATGACGAAGCTATTATTAACTATGTAAAACAATTAGAGCTAGAGTATCGTATTCCAAAAGAGCGCTTCGAATTCCAAATGCTTTATGGAATTCGGATTGATTTGCAAAAGGAGCTTTTAAACGAAGGATATACGATGCGTGTCTATGTCCCTTATGGAAGGGATTGGTATGGTTATAACATGCGACGACTTGCTGAACGTCCAGCGAATGTGATGTTTGTATTGAAAGGAATCGTAAATAAGAAATAGGATGGATATTGTCTTCATAATATTTACCTAGCATCATTAATTTACTTATATTAAAGCAGTACGGATACAGTTGATAAGTTCCAAACAAGTGAACATAACACTTGCTTTATCGATGCATATAACTGGTAGGAAGTACGTATAGTAGCTAAAGGCTTCCATTTAAGAAACCAAATAAGGAAATGATGAGGAGAGTAGCAACAACCGTGGTACGTGATAAAAATTTTTATAAATGGATTGCGAAAAATCTGTAAATACTTTATAGTTATAGATAAGTAGATAGGAAACTATCTTTTATTTTTCGAAGTAAAATGAATGAGTATTCATTCAAAAGGAGATTGGGGGATAAAGTATGAAGCAATCAATCAGGCGTGCAGCTGTTTTAGGGTCTGGTGTTATGGGATCTGGAATTGCTGCTCACTTGGCTAATGTTGGAATTCCTACATTAATGCTTGATATTGCACCAAAACAATTAACGAAAGATGAAGAACAAAAAGGTCTTACCTTGGATGATCGTGTTGTTCGGAATAGAATTGCAGCACAAAGTAAGCAAGCACTTCTAAAGCAGAAGCCATCACCACTTACTACGAGGCAGAGCCTCGACTTAATTGAAATTGGGAATATGGATGATGATATGGAGAGGCTTGCAGAGGTAGACTGGATTATTGAAGTTGTAGTTGAAAATCTGGACGTTAAGAAGAAAGTATTTGCAAATGTAGATAAATATCGAAAACAAGGTACGATTGTTACTTCGAACACTTCGGGTATATCCATTGAAGCAATGGCAAGTGATTGTTCAGTAGATTTTCGAAAGCGCTTTTTAGGAACACATTTTTTTAATCCACCACGCTATTTAAAGTTATTAGAAGTAATACCTACGAAGGATACCGATCCAGAAGTATTAGCATTTATGAAAGCGTTTGGAGAGAATGTGTTAGGTAAAGGAGTAGTGGAAGCAAAGGATACGCCTAATTTTATCGCTAACCGTATTGGCACCTATGGGTTGTTAGTAACGGTTCGTGAAATGCTAAGAGGAGGCTATAGTGTAGGAGAAGTGGATTCTGTTACAGGGCCAATGATTGGGCGACCGAAAAGTGCAACATTTCGAACCCTTGATGTCGTGGGGCTGGATACCTTCATTCATGTAGCGAAAAATGTGTATGACCAAGTTGAAGGTGAAGAGAAAGAAATATTTGATATACCTAACTTTGTCATGGAAATGAAGGAAAAAGGCTGGCTAGGTGCTAAGTCTGGTCAAGGATTCTTCTTTAAGAAAAAAGATAAAAGTGGCAGTACAATTTATGAATTAAATCCAGAAACACTAGAATATGAGAATCGCAAAAAACTTAAAACAGCTGCTACTGAAATGGCGAAGCAGGAAAAAGGGTCTCGTCGGAAATTGAAAACGCTTATATCGAATAAAGGAGATCGTGCAGGTGATCTCGTATGGTCCATTCTGAAGCCGGTTTTCATTTATTCTGCAGAGCTTACTGGAGAGATTGCAGATGATATTGTAGCAGTCGATGAGGCTATGAGATGGGGATTCGGATGGGAAATAGGACCATTTGAAACATGGGATGCAATTGGTTTGCGAAAATCAGTGGAGCGAATGCAAGCTGAAGGCGAACGTATTCCTGAATGGGTATTACAATTATTAGCAGATGGAAATGAAACATTCTATAAAACAGATAATGGCAATGTTTATTATTATGACGAAGGTACGTATAAACAACAGAAGTTTAATAAAAAGGAAATTAATCTAAAGCGATTTAAAGATGTGAATGGCATCATAAAAAAGAATGTCGGAGCTAGTTTCATAGATCTTGGAGATGGAGTAGCGGGATTAGAGTTCCATTCACAAAGTAATGCTATAGGCCTTGATATTATCCAAATGGTTAATTATGCACTGGAAGAGGTTAGTAAGAATTATGAAGGACTAGTTATTGGGAATCAAGGGAAAAATTTCTGTGTTGGAGCTAACTTAGGAATGATGCTGATGGAAGCACAAGACGATAATTTCTTTGAACTGGATATGGTTATTCGTCAATTTCAAAATATGGCAATGGCCATCAAGTATGCTGATAAACCAGTAGTAACTGCTCCGTTTAATATGACACTTGGTGGCGGTGCAGAAGTATCTCTACCAGCTGCATCCATACAAGCATCAGCTGAAACCTATATGGGGTTAGTTGAGTTTGGAGTTGGGTTAATACCAGGTGGCGGAGGAACAAAGGAGCTATATCTGAAGCAACTTCGAAATATGCCAAAAGGGATTCATTTCGACTTAACAAAAGTGGCAAATGACGTATTTGAAAAAGTTGCTATGGCTAAAGTATCAACTTCGGCTGCCGAAGCTCGTGATAATGGCTACTTGGATCAAAGAGACAAAATTAGTGTTAATCCTGATCATCTTTTATATGATGCGAAGGAAAATGTGTTAGCTCTTGCGAAGTCTGGTTACCGAGCACCAATACGTGAAAAGATTCCGGTTGTAGGTGATCCTGGCTATGCAGCAATGCTTTTGGGAGTTAAGTCATTACAGCTCAGTGGGTATGCATCAGAACATGATGTTAAGATTGCAGAAAAGCTAGCATATGTTTTATCTGGTGGAAGGATCAAAGAAGGAACAAAGATTGATGAGCAGGTCATGCTTGATCTAGAAAGAGAAGCATTTTTAAGTTTAATCGGAGAGCCCAAAACACAACAACGGATGCAGCACATGCTAGTAAAAGGGAAACCATTACGTAATTAATGAAAAAGGGGGAAACATTGTGAAGGAAGCAGTCATTGTTGCAGGTGCAAGGACCCCTGTAGGAAAAGCAAAAAAAGGATCGCTTGCCAATTCTAGACCGGATGATTTGGCAGCGATAACAATAAAGGAAACCTTAAAACGAGCAGGGGATTACGATGGAAATATCGATGATGTCATAATTGGCTGTGCAATGCCTGAAGCAGAACAGGGAATGAATATGGCGCGTAATATCGCTGGGCTTGCAGGCCTGAAGCATGACGTACCAGGGATTACAATTAATCGCTACTGTTCCTCGGGATTACAAAGTATAGCGTATGCAGCTGAACGAATTATGGTAGGTGCTAGTGACACGATAATAGCTGGTGGAGCAGAATCAATGAGTCTAATCCCGATGGCTGGCCATGTCATTAAGCCTAATACAAAGCTTGTTCAGGATGCACCGGGTTACTATATGGGAATGGGCCATACAGCCGAAGAAGTAGCAAATCGTTTCAACATCTCCAGAGAAGATCAGGATGCGCTTGCTGTTCGTAGTCATGAGCATGCAGGGAAAGCGCTAAAAGAAGGAAAGTTTAAGGATGAAATTGTTCCAGTAGAAGTTATTCACCGTTTTATTAACGCCAAGCATAAGCCAGAAGAAAAGCAAATAACGTTTTCGATGGATGAAGGTGTGCGTGAAGGAACTTCAATGGATATTCTAAATAAATTGAAGCCAGCTTTTCATGTGCAGGGAACCGTTACAGCAGGCAATTCATCACAAATGAGTGATGGTGCAGCATCAGTACTTGTAATGGACCGTGAGAAAGCGGAAGCAGAAGGATTAAAACCCATTGTTAAATTTCGATCATTTGCAGTAGCTGGAGTAGAGCCGGAAATTATGGGGGTAGGTCCAGTAAAAGCCATTCCTAAAGCATTAAAAATTGCTGGACTTGAATTATCTGATATTGGTTTATTTGAATTAAATGAAGCATTTGCTTCACAGTCAGTTCGAGTAATTGAAGCATTGGGTTTAGATATCGATAAAGTGAATGTAAACGGTGGAGCGATTGCTTTAGGGCATCCACTAGGAATGACTGGTACAAAGCTAACGTTAAGTTTAATGCATGAAATGAAGAGACAGCAAATACAATATGGAGTTGTAACGATGTGTATAGGTGGCGGAATGGGAGCCGCTGGAGTATTTGAACTAATTTGAACTACTCGATGACTAGGAAACGATTAATTTAAGATAATCACATCGGTATTTCAGAAAAAATAAAGAAGGGATAGATGAAAATGAGTGAAACGAAGGAGAAGGTGTTTAAAGGTGGCGGTTTTTTAGTAGAAGATTTATCGAGTGATGATGTAATAACACCGGAAGATTTTACAGAAGAACATAAGATGATTGCAAAAACGACAGAAGAATTCGTATCCGGTGAAGTCCTTCCGAAATTAGAGAATTTGGAGAATCATGAGTTTGAACATTCCGTAGATTTATTAAAGAAAGCAGGAGAATTAGGATTACTTGGAGCCGATGTTCCGGAAGAGTATGGCGGGTTAGGATTAGATAAAATTAGTTCGTCGCTAATTACAGAGAAATTTTCACGCGCTGGTGGTTTTTCTGTAACACATGGTGCCCATGTCGGCATCGGTTCTTTACCAATTGTTTTCTTTGGAAACGAACAACAAAAACAAACCTATTTACCTAAACTGGCAACTGGAGAATTGTTAGCTGCATATGCATTGACAGAGCCTAGCTCTGGTTCCGATGCGCTCGGTGCAAAAACAACAGCAAAATTAAATGAAGCCGGAACACACTATATACTAAATGGTGAAAAGCAATGGATCACCAATTCAGCCTTTGCAGATGTATTTGTTGTATACGCAAAAATTGATGGTGAGCACTTTTCAGCGTTTATTGTGGAAAGGGACTTTCCAGGTGTATCTACCGGACCGGAAGAAAAGAAAATGGGGATAAAGAGTTCCTCTACGCGTACATTAATCTTGGAAGATGCTGAAGTTCCAGTAGAAAATTTATTAGGAGAAAAGGGACGTGGCCATATTATAGCGTTCAATATTTTAAATGTAGGGCGTTATAAGCTAGCTATTGGCGGAGTTGGTGGTTCAAAGAGAGCGCTGGAATTAGCTGTAAAATATGTGAATGAGCGTAAGCAATTTAATACACCAATCTCCAGCTTCTCTTTAACACAAGAAAAACTAGCTACGATTGCTGCAGAGACGTATGCGAATGAAAGCTCTGTTTACCGAACCGTCGGATTGTTCGAACAGCGTATGGGAGCTTTAACACAAGAACAATTAAATGATGGTAGAGAAGTGGCACGAGCTATAGCAGAGTATCAGATTGAATGTTCCATGAATAAATATACGTGTACGGAATTACTAGATTATGCGGCAGATGAAGCAGTTCAAATGCATGGTGGATATGGATTTATGCAAGAATATGAAGTGGAACGTATCTATCGTGACTCGCGAATAAATCGTATTTTTGAGGGAACTAACGAAATTAATCGTTTACTCGTTCCAGGCACGCTATTGAAAAAGGCGATGAAAGGCGAGCTACCACTTCTTCAAAAAGCACAGGCACTCCAAGAAGAGCTGATGATGCTTATGCCGGAAGAGGTAGGTACTGAAACACTTGAGCAAGAAAAGCATCTACTGAAAAATGCGAAGAAAATTGTCTTACTTGGTGCAGGGCTTGCAGCTCAAAAATATATGCAAAAAATAGAAAAAGAACAAGAAATATTAGTGAATTTAGCAGATATGGTAGCTGAGGTTTACAATATGGAAGCTGCTATTCTACGTACTGAAAAGGCAATTAAAAAAGATGGAGAAGCAAAGCATAAACAAAAGCTACTCTATACGCAAGTATTCGTACAAGAAGCATTTAATCGTATAGAAGCTGATGCAAAAGAAACATTAATTGCTGTAGAAGAAGGAGATACACTAAGAATGATGTTATCTTCATTACGGAAGCTAACTCGCCATACGCCTACAAATGTAATTGCCAAGAAACGAGAAATAGCAAAGCAAATTATTAAAGAAGAAAAATATGTGTTGTAATATATCATGCTGAGACAACAGCCCATTAAATGAACGAAACATCGACACTAAGACAAAAGAATGAAGAAACAATTAAAAACGAACGATGTGGTACCACCCCCCCTGAAGTTAGAGTGAAAAACTAATTTCAGGGGGGTTTTGTGGCTAAATATAGTGAAGAATATAAAGTGAAGGTTGTGAACTACTAAGGCTAGAGAATGCCTACTTAAAAAAGCTAAAAGCTTTTCGGGAGAATCCGAATGCCTTCTACGAAAAGCACAGGCAAAGGTGGCATTCGAACTCAAAGAAGAAGGATTCCGATTAAAAGATATTTTTCTTGTTGTGGGTATTCCTGAAGCTACCTATCACTATCATGTAAAAAACATGTAAGAAGGCACATATACTTCAGAAATCTTCCGGCATTATCTTCTTCAATCGTTGTACAAAACCTGATTCTCGAGCAACATTGCGAAGTTCAGAAATAGATAAAATATCGAGCACACGCTTTACAAACGAGTCAAAATGATATTGCTTAGCCATACGTAATCCCTCCAAATTATTCCATTTATAATGTCAGAATAACGAATAACTTTTTAGGTTTTAAAATATCCTGCTTAACTTGACGGCTATGTGCTATGCCCGCGGAAAGAGCGTATA
This sequence comes from Virgibacillus sp. M23, assembly GCF_034190895.1. NCBI lineage: Bacteria > Bacillati > Bacillota > Bacilli > Caryophanales > Bacillaceae > Virgibacillus > Virgibacillus sp. M23. Next base: position 11,672 of record NZ_JAWDHA010000006.1, read on the forward strand.
GTTTCACGGTGCGGCGATGATATCTCTATTGATAACATGATTATTCGCATTTTGAGTAAAGAAGTTGTGTTTTGTCCTTGCCTCAGTGTTTCGTTTGGTTTGTATTAATTTGAAATTCCGCCTTCACCCACTTTATTTTGCATAAGTTAAAGAGTTCGATATCATCTCTAATTTAGTTATAACTTTATCGTAGATCCCTCATAAACAATCAGTTCATTTTTGTTTTTGGTTGGTGAATTACAATATGATGAAAGGGGCGATGTTCTAGTGTCTAATTGCAGAGAGGATGGCGGAGACGCCTGTGGGAATAGCATGAGCGAAAGATCTCGCAGGTAGTAAACATAAGATACGGAAAAAGTTGACTCTGGGACCATGGCAAGCCTTCGACAGGAACCAATTTTTCAATGTTAACCAGAGACATGACTTTCGAATCAGACCATCACTTTTTATAGGTCAACATTTTAGTCGAATTTACATCTGCTATTTTGCTATAATAAATCTATACTAGATTACAAAGGAGTGTCTACATGGCAGTCACCGTTTATTGGTATCCAAATTGTGGTACATGCAAAAAAGCAAAGAAATGGTTGGATGATCATCAGGTTAAATATCAGTTAATTCATATTGTTGAATCTCCACCGAAAAAAGAAGAATTATTAGATCTGTTTGATAAAAGTGAGCTTCCTGCCAAAAAGTTTTTTAATACAAGCGGAAAAAAATATCGAGAACTAAATATCAAGGATAAAATAAAAGATGCATCTGATGAAGAGATGGCAACAATATTAGCCACCGATGGCATGCTAATTAAGCGTCCAATTGTCGCAGATGACTCAAAAGTAACAGTCGGTTTTAAAGAGGAGATGTTTGAAAATACGTGGCTTTAATTTCTCTTTGAACAGAGCATGTTTAGGATAGACTTACGTAAAATAACAGACATAAAGAAACGTCCAAAATAAGACATGTATTTATGGACTTTTGGAAAAAACCGTATGAACAAATAATATGAAAAGTTAAAAAGAAATACTGGATAATTGCGCGTATACCTTGTATAGTAAAAGTGAATTACATATTGGAGGGGATAGTTTGAGCGTACCTAAAGAATTATTATACTCAAAAGAACATGAATGGGTAAAAAAAGAAGATGGAAAAGTTCGTATTGGGATTACTGATTTTGCTCAGGATGAATTAGGAGATATTGTGTTCGTAGAGCTCCCTGAACCTGGTGATGAATTAGAAGTAAATGAACCATTTGGTAGTGTAGAATCAGTGAAAACAGTTTCTGAATTATATGCTCCAATTAGCGGTAAGGTTATTGAAGTGAATGAAGAGCTAGAGGATAGCCCTGAATTCGTAAATGAATCTCCTTACGAGAAAGCTTGGATGGTCGTGATTGAACCATCTGAAGAGACAGAGCTTGATGATTTATTATCTGCTGATGCATATGATGAGATCGTAAATCAAGACTAATTGCATATCAGAAAAATAAATGGCTGATAAACAACCTTTGGTTGGAATCAGCCATGTTTTTACAGCTATACTAATTGCTCAACATTACGAATTGGACGTATCACTAAATAACTACATTTCATCATATAATAAAGGAAACTCACATTTCGAAAAGACAACTACTGATAACATAGTAGAAGTGAGCGATATTAAAACCTTCCGCTTGATTTACTGAGGAGTGCTATGTGATGATAACTGACGAATTAGAAAAAATTATTATCGTAGAAGGCTTAACAGATAAAAAGCAAATTAGAAAGGTTATTACTGACGATGTAACGATTATATGTACGAATGGAACATTAGGTGTTGAACGATTCGATCAAATGTTAGAGGATTACGCATTAGATGATAAAGACGTCTACATTTTAGTAGATGAGGATGAATCAGGCCAAAAACTGCGAAAGCAATTGGCAAGAGAACTACCACATGCAGAACACATCTATGTTAGTAGTGAATATCGAGAAGTGGCAACAACTCCTGAAAATATTTTAGCTCAAGTATTAGTGAGTAAACGAATCGCTGTTAATCCGATTTTCTTAATCTAAACAAGGTGTAAAAGTAATGGGTAGGACTTAGCAAGCACTATGAATTAGTTTAAATAAGGTGATATGTTTGCAACAAATTACAGCCGAACTTTTGAAAAGAGACCACTACCTTCTTTATATATTTACTCCTTTTTGTGGTACGTGCAATTTAGCAAGGTCCATGCTAAAGAAAATTGAGTCTGTACATCAAGAAGACATTTTTTATGAGATGAATGCATCCTTGTATCCAGAATTTATGCAGGATAATCAAATAGAAAGTGTACCGTGTCTTGTTGTTAAGAAGGATAATCGAATTGTAGAAAAAGTGTACGCATTTCATTCCATACCTAATATTTATCGATATTTATTAGATTATAAGCCGGAAATGTTTAAGAATAGTTAGCTGAAAATCGTTGACATTGTTTATACAGCATGCTAATATATCTTTTATCGTAATTAAATAGTTGAAAAACTCTTATCTTGAGCGGTGGAGGGACTGGCCCTATGAAACCGCGGCAACCTTCAAGCTATCATGCTTGAAAGGTGCTAATTCCTGCAAAGCCTAGGCTTTGATAGATGAGGGGACGAAAAGGCAAACAAACGTCTTTCTGTTCTCTTACAGAAAGGCGTTTTTAATTGTATTTAAGGACATAATACAAATGTATGTAAATAAAAGGAGGATTACGTGTGATATCGATACAGGGTTTGAGTAAGGTCTTTACTTCAAACAAAAGCAATACAGCAGCTGTAGATAATTTGACCCTTTCGATTGATCAAGGAGACATCTTTGGTGTTATTGGTTATAGCGGAGCGGGTAAAAGTACGTTCGTTCGATTATTAAATCGCCTTGAAGAACCAACCAGTGGTCGAATTACAATGAATGACAAGGAAATTACGACATTAAATAAACGAGAACTTCGATTAGTAAGGCAAGATATTGGGATGGTATTCCAGCATTTTAATTTGCTCTGGTCGCGAACTGTTGCCGATAATATTGCTTTTCCTTTGGAAATAGCTGGGATTCCTAAAGCGGAAAGGGATAATCGTGTAAAAACATTGATTGAGCTAGTTGGGTTAACGGGAAAAGAAACATCCTACCCCGCCCAGCTAAGTGGTGGTCAGAAGCAGCGAGTCGGTATTGCACGTGCCTTGGCAAATAAGCCAAAGGTTTTATTATGTGATGAAGCAACTTCGGCACTTGACCCAGAAACGACGAACGCAATATTAGATTTACTTGTTAATATTAATAAAAATTTAGGGTTAACTATTATTCTTATTACACATGAAATGCAAGTGATTCGAAAAATATGTAATCAAGTTGCTGTTATGGAAAATGGAAAGATTGTAGAACAAGGGAATGTACTCGATGTGTTTCTACATCCAAAGCAAACTGTTACTAAAAAGTTCGTCAAACAAATTATGGGGTCTGACGAGGAAGATAGTGATATATCACATGTTATGAACCGTTATCAAAATGGAAAGCTAATCAGACTTCATTTTGTTGGAGAAACAACGAACCACGCATTAATTAGTCAAATTATAAAAAAATATGGTGTGGACATTAGCATTTTACAAGGGAAAATAACGCAAACACAGGCTGGTGCCTATGGAACCTTATTTATTCAAATGGACGGTAATGAAAAAGATATGAACAAAGCTATTTCATTTGTTCGTGAAGAAACCTCCGTAGAATTGGAGGTTATCCACGATGCTAACTAATTTATTACCAAATATTAAAGTAGAAGATTTTATAGAAGCAACTTATGAGACTTTTTATATGACGATCATTGCTTTAGTTGGAACGTTTATTATTGGGTTATTGTTAGGATTGCTTCTATTCCTTACACAAAAAGGAGGAATTTGGCAGAATAGGTTATTAAATCTTGTTATAGCGACGGTAGTGAATGTATTTCGAGCTATTCCATTTATTATATTGATTTTATTGCTTTTCCCGTTTACTAACTTTTTAATTGGAACCATCCGTGGTCCAAACGCGGCGTTACCAGCATTAATTATTGGTGCAGCTCCATTTTATGGAAGGCTTGTAGAAATAGCACTGAGAGAGGTTGATAAAGGTGTCGTTGAGGCTGCAAAGGCAATGGGAGCAAAGACCAGTACGATTATTTTTAAAGTATTGTTACCTGAATCAATGCCAGCATTGATCTCAGGTATTACGGTAACAGCTATTGCATTAATTGGTTATACAGCGATGGCAGGTGCAATTGGTGCAGGTGGATTAGGCAGCTACGCCTACTACTCTGGCTTTCAACGTAGGGACTTTGATGTTGTACTTATATGTTCCATCATTATTGTATGCATTGTTTTTCTATTTCAATTTATTGGCGATTATGTATCAAGAAAGTTAGACAAAAGATAAGAACGATATAAAATGAACAAGTTAAGAGGAGCGAATAAAATGAAAAAATTGTGGTTATCCGTGTTAATTATTATAAGTTTAGGATTTGTGTTAGCTGCATGCGGCGGAGATGATGAAGCTTCCTCCGATGCAAATACGATTAAAGTAGGCGCTTCTAGCACACCTCACGCTGAAATTCTTGAAGAGGCTAAGCCATTATTAAAAGAAGAAGGCATTACATTGGAAATAACTGAATATGAGGATTACGTATTACCGAATGATGACTTAGCTAATGGAGAAATAGACGCTAATTATTTTCAACATATTCCGTATTTAGAGCAAACAATAAGTGATACTGGATATAAGTTGGATTATATCGATGGAATTCATATTGAACCCATTGGTGTCTATTCCAAAGGCATTTCGAGTATAGAGGAGATTCCAGAAGGAACAGAAGTAGTCTTAAGTAATTCTGTGTCTGATCGTGGTCGTGTACTAGGTTTATTTGAAAAGAATGGGATAATAAAATTGGCAGATGGAGTAAAGACATCAGAAGCAACGCTTGATGATATTACTGAAAACCCTAAGAATTTAACGTTTTCACCAGATTATGACCCAGCACTTTTACCAGAAATTTATGAAACAGATGAAGAATCATTAGTAGTCATAAACACAAATTATGCTATTGGTGCAGGGTTAATCCCAACTGACGATGCATTATTCATAGAAGATGAGGATTCACCATATGTTAATGTTATCGCAGTAAGAGCAGAGGATAAGGACAATAAAGCATTAAATAAGCTTGTAGACGTACTACATTCTGAAAAAATTCAGAAGTTTATTGAAGAAGAATACGAAGGTGCAGTCGTACCTGTTGGCGACAAAAAACAAGCAGACTAACGTTTTAAAAAAGTTACTTTTAACAAAGTGAATATCAACAATACATTGATCCAGCAGTTTGATGTAATAGCTTTTATGAAGAATAGGGAGTATATGTGCGTTATCAGTAGAAACTGTATGAGGATGTTTATTTGGCTTAAATAACCGTTAAATACTGATCAATAAACTGAATAATACGTTTAAATTCGTTTTGTTTTGGGAATCACCTCTGTGTTAACCTTATTATTGTCATAAAATAAGAAAGGATGATTCCCTATCAATAGCGGAATAGAAATGAATTACACTTCTGAAATGGAGAAGGCTATGCAACAGACGCATCATATCGGATTTGCTGAGTATGAAAGAAAGTTAGAAAAGCGATTGGCAATTGAAAAAAAGCGTCAGCAAGAGCATGAGAAGTGTAAGCATTTTGCTGCTGAGTATGACGGACACATGAAAAAATAATGAAATCGACTGAGAAAGTAAAGCGTTATTTAGAAATATAGATGAGAAAATAAAGGTACGTATGTACAATAAGCATACGTACCTTTTATTTTTGATGATAATTGGGTATGCATGATATCCTATTAAATAAAGGATTTATTATACAATACTGACTCTGTTTAAAAGAGTTGATAATAAATTCTAAATGCTTTAAGATTGTAATGAGAATAAAGTGAGAATGAATCTTGCATTCATTTCAAAGTAACAATAAAACTAATTGTATTTGGAGGTATCGATATGGCAGGATCAACATTAGAAATTAAGAATCTACATGTCTCAATTGAGGATAAAGAAATATTAAAAGGTGTAGACCTTACAATAAAAGGTGGAGAATTCCACGCAGTAATGGGACCAAATGGTACAGGGAAGTCTACATTAGCTTCTGCAATTATGGGACATCCGAAGTATGAGATTACAGAAGGGTCTGTTCTATTAGATGGTGAAGATGTATTAGAAATGGAAGTTGATGAACGTGCTCGTGCTGGGCTATTCCTCGCTATGCAATATCCAAGTGAGATCAGTGGAGTAACTACTTCTGATTTCCTTCGCTCATCTATAAATGCTCGCCGTGGTGAAGGTAATGAAATCTCATTAATGAATTTCATTAAAGAAATGGATAGTGCGCTTGACTATCTTGACATTGATAAAAACATGGCACAACGATACTTAAACGAAGGATTCTCCGGTGGAGAGAAGAAGCGTAATGAAATCCTTCAATTATTACTATTAAAACCAGAAATCGCAATTCTAGACGAAATTGATTCTGGATTGGACATTGATGCGCTTAAGATTGTATCAAAAGGTATTAACAGGCTACGTGATGAGAACTTCGGTTGCTTAATTATTACGCACTATCAGCGTCTATTGAACTATATTACACCTGACAAAGTACATGTAATGATGCAAGGTCGAGTGGTTAAGTCTGGTGGACCAGAGTTAGCGAAACGCCTTGAGGCTGAAGGTTATGAGTGGATTAAAGAAGAGCTTGGTATCGAAGACGAAACTGTTGAGCAAAAAGCGTAAGTAAGGAGGGGTACTACTATGACTGTTGAAACAAAGCTGCCATACGATAAAGAATATATTGATCAGTTTTCCAAGGAAAGAAATGAACCGGAATGGATGCTGGAATTGCGCCTTCAAGCACTAGAACAAGCGGACGCTCTAGAATTACCAAAGCCTGATAAAACTAAAATTGGAAAATGGAATTTTAGCCAGTTTAAACACACGGCTACTGGTGCTGCTATTCAGTCGCTAAAAGAACTTCCAAATGAACTTCAGGAATTCTTGGATCAGGAAAATGCTCCAGAAAACCTCTTAATTCAACGAAACCATTCGGTTGCTTATAATACACTAAGCAAAGAATTGAAAGATAAAGGAGTAATTTTTACAGATATCTTTACAGCGCTGCAGAAGCATGATGATCTAGTGAAACGCTATTATATGAAGGATGCAGTATCAATTGATGAACATCGCTTAACTGCATTACATGCTGCTTTAATGAATGGTGGGGTCTTTGTATACGTTCCGAAAAACGTTGAAGTAGAAGTTCCTCTACAAACTATTTTTTGGCAGGAAGATCCTGAAGTAGCGTTATTTAATCATGTACTTGTCGTAGCTGATGAGGGTAGTTCGTTAACTTATGTAGAGAATTATTTCTCACATAATGAGAAGGAAGCTACAGTTGCTAATGTAGTAACAGAGGTTATTGCACAAGATAATGCGAAAATTTCCTTTGGTGCTGTGGATAACTTTGCTCATGGAACAACGGCATATAATAATCGTCGCGGTGTTGCTTATCGTGATGCAACAGTTGATTGGGCATTAGGACAGATGAATGACGGGAATACCGTTTCTGAGAATATCACACACTTAGTTGGTGAAAATTCACTTTCTAATGCCAAAACGGTATCCGTCGGCCGTGGTGATCAAACACAAAACTTCACTGCGAAAATTGTTCACTTTGGTAAGAATTCCGAGGGCTACATTTTACAGCATGGCGTTATGAAAGATAAATCTACTTCTATTTTTAATGGAATTGGTAAAATTGAGCATGGTGCTTCTAAAGCAAACGCGGAGCAAGAATCTCGTGTACTTATGCTAAGTGAAAAAGCTCGCGGAGATGCGAATCCAATTCTCTTAATAGATGAAGATGACGTTACAGCTGGTCACGCTGCTTCTGTTGGTCGAGTTGACCCAATTCAGCTATATTATCTTATGAGTCGTGGAATTACGCAAGAGGAAGCTGAACGTTTAATTATACATGGCTTCTTGGCTCCAGTTGTAAATCAATTACCAATTGAAGCTGTAAAAAATCAATTAACGCAGGTAATTGAAAGGAAGGTTTACTAATGGATGTAAAGGCCATTCGAGAACAGTTTCCGATACTCAATCAGGAAGTGAATGGTCATCCTTTTGTTTATTTAGATTCTTCAGCAACTTCACAGAAACCAAAAGCTGTTATTGAAGCTGTAGATACCTATTATCGAAACTATAATTCCAATGTACATCGTGGTGTGCATACACTGGGAACAAAAGCAACGGAGGCTTATGAAGGGGCACGCGAAAAAGTTCGACGTTTTATTCATGCGAGTAGTACAGCTGAAGTGATTTTCACACGTGGAACTACTACTTCAATTAACACTGTTGCATACAGTTATGCAAGAGCAAATCTAAAGCCAGGGGATGAGATTGTTATTACGCCAATGGAGCATCATAGTAATATCATTCCTTGGCAACAGGCTGCTAAAGCTACAGGTGCTACATTAAAATATATTCCGTTACAGGAGGATGGCACGATTAGCTTGGATGCTGTTCGGCAAACAGTAACAAATCAAACCAAACTTGTCGCTATAACTCATATCTCTAATGTACTTGGTACTGTGAATCCAATTAAGGAAATTGCAAGAATTGCGCATGATCATGGTGCCGTCATACTGATCGATGGTGCACAGGGTGCCCCGCATATGAAGGTTGATGTTCAAGATTTGGACTGCGATTTTTATACATTTTCTGGTCATAAAATGGGAGCACCAACAGGGATAGGTGTTATGTACGGAAAAAAAGAACTACTTGAAAATATGGAGCCAGTTGAATTTGGTGGGGAAATGATTGACTTTGTAAACCTTTATGATTCCACCTGGAAGGAGCTTCCTTGGAAATTTGAAGGGGGAACACCAATTATCGCTGGTGCTATCGGTTTAGGAGCAGCAATTGACTTTCTTAACCAAGTCGGTATGGAGGAAATTACTGCGCATGAACAAAAATTAGCTGATTATGCCATGCAGCAAATGAAAACAATAGATGGAATAAAGATCTATGGTCCAGAAAAACGGGCTGCATTGGTTACGTTTAATCTAGAGGATGTTCACCCTCATGATACTGCAACGGTTCTAGATGCAGAAGGAATTGCTGTGCGCGCAGGTCATCATTGTGCGCAACCATTAATGCGTTGGCTTGATGTGACAGCAACTGCGAGAGCAAGCTTTTATATGTACAACACAGAGAAGGACATTGATCGGTTAATCGATGGACTTCAGATAACAAAGGAGTATTTTGGTAATGTCTTCTAATAACCTTGATACACTTTACAGACAAGTTATAATGGATCACTATAAAAACCCACGTAACAAAGGAAGTTTGGAAGGAGACATATTAACTGTCGATATGAACAATCCTACTTGTGGGGATCGTATTCAACTTCAAATGCAGGTAAAAGATGGTGTCGTAGAAGATGCGAAGTTTGATGGAGAAGGATGTTCTATAAGCATGGCTTCGGCTTCCATGATGACACAAGCTATTAAAGGTAAAAAAGTAGATGACGCATTGGAAATGTCCAGTCTCTTTTCAAAAATGATGCTGGGAGAAGATGTTGATACGGATAAGTTAGATTTAGGAGATATTCAGGCACTTCAAGGTGTATCGAAATTTCCTGCACGTATTAAATGTGCAACTCTTTCCTGGAAAGCAATGGAAAAGGGTGTAAAAGAGTAATAATAAGGTAATTGCTATTTCTCTATTAGCTTTATACTTATACCTGAAGGAGGGTTTATCAATGGCAAAAAACATGCCGGAAATCGAAGAGTATAAATATGGATTTCATGATCGTGATGTCTCGGTTTTTCGTTCAGGCAAAGGTCTTACTCGCGAAGTAGTTGAAGAAATTTCAAAAATGAAAGAAGAGCCGCAATGGATGCTTGACTATCGTTTAAAAGCACTTGAGCATTTCTACGAGCGCCCAATGCCGCAATGGGGTGGCGATCTATCTGAACTAAATTTCGATGAAATTGTGTACTATGTAAAGCCATCAGAAAGACAAGGAAGAACTTGGGATGAAGTACCAGACGAAATCAAACAGACATTTGATAAATTAGGAATTCCTGAGGCGGAACAAAAATACTTGGCAGGTGTATCTGCACAGTATGAATCTGAGGTTGTATATCACAGTTTAAAAGAAGATCTAGAAGAGCTAGGAATTGTGTTTAAAGATACAGATACTGCTCTTAAAGAAAATGAAGAACTCTTTAAAGAATATTTCGGGAAAGTTATTCCTGCTACGGATAATAAATTTGCAGCGTTAAATTCAGCAGTTTGGTCAGGTGGATCTTTCATTTATGTACCAAAAGGTGTTCAGACTTCAACACCTCTACAAGCGTATTTCCGTATTAACTCGGAAAATATGGGACAATTCGAAAGAACATTGATCATTGTCGATGAAGGTGCATCTGTGCATTATGTTGAAGGATGTACTGCACCAGTGTATACAACGAATTCCTTGCATAGTGCGGTAGTTGAAATTTTCGTTAAGAAAGATGGGTATTGCCGCTATACAACTATCCAAAACTGGGCAAACAATGTATATAATCTAGTTACCAAGCGTGCGACTTGTGATGCGAACGCAACGATGGAATGGATTGATGGTAATATTGGCTCGAAGTTAACAATGAAATATCCAGCAGTTCTACTAAAAGGAGAAGGTGCACGTGGAATGACGTTATCTATCGCACTTGCTGGTAAAGGTCAGCTACAGGATGCTGGTGCAAAAATGCATCACTTAGCACCAAATACGTCATCGTCCATTGTTTCAAAATCTATTTCGAAGCATGGTGGTAAGGTATCTTACCGTGGCCTTGTTCACTTTGGAAGAAAAGCAACAGGTGCCCGCTCTAACATTGAATGTGATACGCTAATTATGGATAACGAATCGACTTCTGATACAATTCCATACAATGAAATTAATAATGACAATATTTCATTGGAGCACGAAGCAAAAGTGTCCAAAGTATCCGAAGAGCAGCTTTTTTACTTGATGAGCCGTGGCTTATCTGAAGAAGAAGCTACAGAAATGATTGTAATGGGCTTCATTGAGCCATTTACAAAAGAACTTCCAATGGAATATGCAGTCGAAATGAACCGTCTTATCAAGTTTGAAATGGAAGGTTCTATCGGTTAACAACTAGGAACCCTTGTCACATCGATGTTTGTGGCAAGGGTTTTTATAATGGATTTTATGTTTGTGCCCAATTTGTGCTCTGATAGTTTTAAACGCTGCTTGTACAGGATTTACTTATGGATTGCATGTAGCCAATGGATTAATCACTTTGAATTTACAAAAAATTCTTGACATTGGAGTAGAAGCTGTATCTAAAGTTACTGATTATAAGATCGATCTGCCTGTATTTTATTTGGTGATGGTGTAGGAGCAGTACCTGTAGAGTTTGAATAAAAAAACAAGTTTTTGTCCTAGTATTTGGCTTCAGACGGTGAATTGGGCAACAACTATATTGTTCAAACTGCAGTTGTGGAACAACAAACACTATGCCTGAATCGGGCCAGATTCTTGAAGAAGAAAAGGGGCATTAAACTTAGAAAGTAGAAATCTTATTTATATTTTGCTACGGGGGTACTTATGAAAATGAAAACTCACTATTATTTAGGTTGGTTTAACGATTTTTTTCCAAAGAACTTGAGTAGGGCTTTACAAGAGGATATAGTAGATAGAAAATCGCTTGTAATGATTAGCTCAAATCCATTTTTATATGAAGGTGATGGTGCTACTGAACGATCGTGGCTTGATCAGGCTGACATTATATTTGATGAATATTATTTAATTAATTATCGCGTACAAAAGGAAGAGGCCCACGTATTAATTCAAAATGCATCAACCATTTTCTTGTTGGGTGGAAACACCCTTAATCAAAATGACTTTTTGATGGAATATGAAATGTCGGATTTGATTAAAAAGAGTAAAGCCGTTGTGATGGGAGCAAGTGCTGGTGCAATCAACATGTCCGCAAAATGGTTATGCTCAAAAAGCCTTGGATATAAAGTTGAAATAAGCTCTGTTTACGACGGGATCGGCCTTGACGACTTTTCCGTCCTGTCACATTTTGATCTTGAAAATAACATTGCGCTGGTTCAAAGTGAACTGTCTCCCTTATCGGAACAAATGAATATTTATGCGTCGAACAAAGACTGCGCTGTCCGTATAAAGGGAGACAAAATCGACATTTTAGGCAATGTGTATTTAATTTCCCAGTCAAAGATTCAGAAATTGGATGAGACGCTTTAGTTGTAATAAATGACTTTGATATACATAGATGTACAGAACGGTATTCTGCAAAAGGGCGCAGTTGTAGAATAAGGGCTGCGCTTCAATAGGGCCATTTAATTGAAGATCAAGGAGTGAATGAGTTGCCTAAAGATATTGTTATCCGAACAGCAAAAGCTGAAGATGCTTCAAGAGTTTTACAAATACAAAAAGAGGTTGTACTAGAATGAACTTTCTTAACAACTGCTTCAGATGAATTTAATAAGACAGTAGAGCAGCAAAGGGATTGGATAGAAAATGTTTTGCATAATGATAAAGAAACTATGTATTTCTTGCTAATTTACCAGATGAAGTTCATATTCATACTCCCTTAAACACTGACGAAGGTATATTAGAATGGAAGTCAATTAATTGGATATTAGATTATGATAATAGGGGTGTAATGAGCAACTTAAAAAGATATCTACCAAGAGTATTGGAAGATGAGAACAATTTAGAGCATCCATTTACTTATGATAATCATACTATAATCGATTACTCAACTATTATACTTAATGAAGATGATACTAATAAACTATGTGGTGAAACGGGCCATTATGTGGAGTAAGGATAAATTACAAAATGCTTTACGAGGGGAGATACAATTGAAAGTTAGGTTATCGGAGTATGATGAAAATTGGAGTAAAATGTTTGAAGATGAGGCTCAATTTTTGGGCGAAGTGTTGGGTGATGAAATAATCAGGTTTGAACATTTTGGGAGTACTTCCGTCTTAGGGATGAATGCAAAGCCTGTTATTGATATGATGTGTCTAGTTAAAGACATTGAAAAAATTGATATGTTCAATGACCAAATGCGCTTACTTGGATATGACGTTGCTGGAGAATGGGGCATACAAGGTAGACGATTATTTCGCAAAGGGGGAGAGAAGAGAACCCATCATATCCATGTTTACCAGTTTGATAATCCCCAAATTAAACGGCATTTAGTTTTTCGGGATTATTTAAGAACCCATCCCAAAGAAGTTGAGCAATACAGATGTTTGAAAGAAGAATTGGCTCAACGATATGACGATACAGCTTACTACAGCAAAGCTAAAAAACTTTTCGTAAAAGAAATGGAACAAAGGGCATTGAAGTGGTTTGAAGAACAGGGAAAGTAGCAACTGTTCCAGAAAAGGGTGCTTTTCCGGAATAAGAGTCAGTGGTCATTTTCATTAAAGGGCCATTTTCTGGAATATGGGGATTGTGGAATTTATAGCACTTTGAAATAATTGTTATTAAAGGGAAATTTCCAAATTAAGAAACTAAAAAAAGGGTGAGATTATATGTTTCCTACATTAGAGACAGATAGACTAGTATTACGAGAATTAACAAATGAAGATGCAGAAGGTATTTTTGCTTGTTTTTCTAACGACGATCTAACACGTTTTTACGGACAGGAAACATTGAAAAGTATTGAAGAGGCAGAAAAATTCGTAGACTTCTTCTCAAAAAACTATAGTGAAAAAAGAGGCATACGATGGGGTATTGAGCGAAAAGGAACCAACGGCATAATTGGAACAATTGGCTTCAATGCTTGGTCTCCAAAACATAAACGAGCTGAAATTGGTTACGAAATTCACCCAGAACAGTGGAGAAAAGGATACATTTCAGAAGCTGTATCTAAAGTTCTTTCATATGGTTTTGATCTTATGGGTTTAAACCGTATAGGTGCTGTTGTATTTATTGAAAATGATGCATCGAATAAATTATTAGAAAAAGTAGGTTTTCAAAAAGAGGGAGTTTTAAGAGACTATATGTACCAAGGTGGAAAAGCATATGATACATATGTTTATTCCCTTCTTAGGAAGTAATCTTCCGGAATCGGGTGCTTTAATGGAAGTAAGAAGCGCCTTGATTTCATTATCGGGCCATTTAATTGAATAATTTATTGTTAATTAGGCTTTGAGAAGGTGAATCGAAAAAAATGAGGTGGGATGAAATATGTTCGATGCTGGTTGGCTTAACATCGGCAGTTTGATACTTGGATTAGTAGCTTGGATAATTCCTATTGTTAGTCTTTTGGGAAATAAAAACCAAAATAATAAGAAATGGGTCACCCTTTCTATCATCAGTTTCAGCGCTTGTGCAATCGCTATATGTTTACAAATTTTTTATAATCTTCATTTGGTGAAAATTGAAGATTGGGCTGCCTTGATGGATACAATAGGCGCTGTGGCCTTTCTTTCAGCAGTACTTGTTGTTGTCACCATTTTACTAAATGTATTTACGTTGATTTTATATCGAGATAAAGCTGCATAGTAAGACAATCGGGCGCTTTTCGGAATAAGGGTCAGCGCTCATTTTCATTATCGGACCAGTTTGTTGGAGAAGTGATTTTCATTTCCCAATTAAAAATCATAAGGAAATATAAACGGAGGAAATAGCATGATTGTAGTTAAAAGAGGATTGCCAGAGCATGTTGAAGGAATTTCTAAAGTTTGTTCCGAAGGTTGGCTGGACACATATGAGGGTATTAGAAGTCCAGAAAATATAAGAAGGAATAAGGAGACATTTTATAATTATGACCGTATACTTCATGAGTTAGATGAAGTGGACGGTTGGGACGGCTATTTTGTAGCACTTGACCTTGACAATAGTGAGATCAATTAAGGTAAAAGGAAATGGGAACTGGAGAATCAATGGCGAGAAGTAGAATTCTATACTAAGGAAGAAGATCATTTCTTTATTTATATAGAAAATAAGAATATGGTGCATCACTTAAAATCAGGTAGTAAAACTGATGAAGTGGAAGATTTCTTAAAGGTTATAGGTTTAAATGAAAAAGTGTAGGTTTAAGTATCGGTTTACAGTTTCCTGCAATCGGGCTATATCTGGAATAAGCACTTAATTAATCGGGCCAGATTACTGAGAAAAGAAAATGAATCGCTTCCATGTTTTCTGAAAATTATGGGAGGATATAAATACTGTGAACACAGTTTATTTAGAATTTAATTGACCTTAAAAAATAGCGCGCTACAAATATATTGAAAGGTGCAAAAACATGATTAAAAATCAACAATTTGTAATCAACAATTTTGAAGAAAAATTAAAAGTATTTACGCATGCAGTTAGTGGGGAACTTACAAGTGAAGAAGATTTCGTCATAGCGAATACAAAAGTCCCCACTGATACATTCAATGTATTATTACCAAAATCTCCAACTATCAAAAATGCAGTTAAGATTAGATATGGAATCGATAATTTTTCTTTTAAAGGATATCCCTTTAGTACTTGGATTGATGCTCAATTTTTAAACGATGAATGGAAAGAACTTATGCAAGAATATGACCTTAAAGAAACAGAACGTAATGTAATGATGAAACTTGAAAATACGCTTAATGTTAGTCAAAGTAATTCCCATCAGCTTATAATTACCCCTGTGAAAAGTAATGAAGAACTTATGAAATATAAAGAGGTTTTTATGAGCCTATTTGGAGGTTCACCAGAAAAAGATGCATTAGAAAGTTATTTTAATAGGTTTTCACAAGAAAAATTAGGTGTAGAAGTTCAAATGTTTATTGGATGCATAGGTGAACTGACTGTAACTACTGGTTTATTAATAGAAAGCAAAGATAGTTACGGTATTTATGATGTGATGACAAAAGAAGCATTTAGAGGTAAAGGTTTTGGCAGCGAAATGTTTCAATTTCTTTTAAATCAAACAAAGGATAAACAAAAACCAGTTGTATTACAGGCTTCAGATGATGGGAAAAGTATCTATAAGCGATTTGGATTTATAGATGTCGGAGAAATGGTAGTATTTGAATAAGGGGGTTTCTTATTAAGTTAAAGGGCGCTTTTCTTAAATAAGGAAAGCGCCTTCTTCATAAAAAGAACCATATTGTAGAATAAAATTGAAGAGTCAGTACAGCCAAGTTCTATTATAGGAAGAATTTCTTGAAAATTACTAAATAAGATTGGCGGAATTAAAAACATGATTAAAATTAAAAGGTTGATAGATTGTACAATAGCTGAAGCTGTAAAATCTTGGAATGAAGGTTTTGCGGGGTATTATATTGATACGACAACGACTCCTGAAAATCTTATAAAAAGGATGGTCAATGAAGATCTTTCACCTTTATTATCTATAGTAGCCTTTAAAGATAACCAACCTATAGGAATTGTAATGAATGGTGTAAGAAAGGTTAAAGGAAAAAAAGTTGCCTGGAATGGAGGAACAGGTGTTGCTAAGGAATATAGAAGCAAAGGAGTTGGAAAAATATTAATAGAGTCAACTCTCTCTATTTTAAAAGAAGAAGGAGTAGATCTAGCAACACTTGAGGCAATAAGTAATAATACTAAAGCCATTTCTCTATATAAAAATATGGGCTATTTAATCTATGACAATTTAGAGTATTTAACACTCAAGGGAAAGTTATTACAAAATCCGATTAAAGATTCAAATAGAAAATATAATGTCGAACGAGTAGCACCTCAGCAAATAGGTCAACTTCTGTTTTATAAAACAATGAATCCTTGGCAAACGCAATGGCAAAGTGCCAAAAATGGTGAAGGGATCATCGTCAAAGATGATAGTGGAAATGAACTTGGCTATGCTTATTATCAAAAAATATTTAATTCTCAAGGGAGACATCTAAGTACTATTTTGTTTCAGTGTGAGTCGAAACCAGACCTGACAGATAGTGAGGAAATTGTCTATTTTATGTTAGGGGAGGTTTTTGGAGATTTTAAGGATGATATCATTCGAACAATTCCTAATTTACCGATTACCAAAAGCGAATTACCTCTTACCATTTTGAAACAGATTGGATTTCAAACAATAGCTCAACAGGTTTACATGACGAAAGAAATGTAATCATTTTTTCTCAGTTTGATGTAGAAGTATGTTAACAAATAATATTAGAAGAGAAAGTAAAAGATACTAGATTAAAATTTTTTTGGGGAGGAAACAAATTATATCTACACCATACATATAGGTAATTATAACATTATTAGTTACGCTTACAGTGCTTTATATGACTGGGCTCATACGAATGGGGATCAATTTGATGGTCCTTTTATTGATTATGGCTAAAATATACAGCTCAGAAGTTCAAGTTTTTTCTGAACGTACTGTTTACATTTTATCCAGTGTAATCGATTTCTTCTTAGCATTATCTTTAATTACAAATAATTGGGGATTCTTTTTATTAAGTTTACTGCCAGTTTTTATAAATGTAATTTTTGCGTTTTTTACTAAGAAAAACAAATATATAAAAAGATTCAATCAAAGTCATTCCGAAAATATAAAGCCACAGTAATTCAGGAAGTGTATCTCGGGAATCATAACATTTACATTATGCCGCAAACGGGCGCAGTTGTTGAATAAGTAGTGTTCTAGAATTGGGCCATTTGATTGAGTAAAACAAGGGGGACGATTAATTTGTATTTCCCATCCAAGAAAGACAATTGGTTAGCTTTAATAATTTGGGGAGTAACACTTTTAATGGGCTGGCAGATGATAACTTATAAAAGCTTAGTAAGCTATATTATAGGTTTGCTAATAATTTGTCTGCTTTTATGGTTGTGGTTTGGAACTGGTTATAAAATTGAAGAAGGACTTATTAAAATCAAATCAGGCCCATTTAGAAGCACAGTGAAGATTAATGAAATAAAAAGATTGAATGCTACAAAAAATCCATTGGCAGGACCTGCACTATCCATTGATAGAATAGAGATTATTCATCGGAAATATGATATAGCGATAGTCTCTCCAAAAAATGTAGCCGAGTTTATTCGAGTTTTATTAACTGAAAATCAATATATTCAGGTCGACAATAATCTTTCCAACGACAAGAATAATTAAGGTAAGACTATTCCAGAAAAGGGCGCGCTTCGCTTCTTGAATATGTGTGTGCTTCAGAGCTGGGTCATATTGTTGTATAATTTCGTGAAATATTGGGGGAACTGATATGAACTTTATTGAATCGATAGACCAGTTTTTAATGCAATTGGTCATAGTCCCTATTGTAGTAATTGGATTAGGTGTTTTGTCAGCAGTTACTACTAAAAGAATCTTTGTCGGACCTTTAGTGACATTAATTCTTAATTTGTTGTATGAAGTATGGTATGCAAAATATTATTATCCTGATTTGGAGATTAGTTTCACATCTTGGAATATATATTTTCCAATTATATCTCTAGTTATTTCTGGAATCTTTATATCAGCAAGGAAAACGAAACCAAAGGAGTCTCATTGAAAAATTAATAACAGGTAACACTTAGGTCACCTATCTGGAATTGCGCCTCAATCGGGCCATATTGTTATAGAAATGCTTATCCACATCTACAATTGTAGAAACCGAGTTTCCTTTTTTTCTTCAGTTAAAAGCCTAGTTAATGATTGTTTCTACTCAGAGATCTTATAACCGTACTCCAGAATCGGTCGCAGTTGTAGAATAAGAGCTGCGCTTCTATAGGTCCCATAATGTTTAATAAAATGAAACCTTTCATAAGAGCAGTCGTATTTCAATTAAATGCTTTATTTCAGGAGGGGTAATTTGAAACTTATATTTTATTTTTTCATCCTAGCTTTGATTGTATTTTTAAATATTGGTCTTTATTTACCATTTTTAAAAGGCGATGAAGAAGATATTTGTAGTAATATAAACCGCTTGAAGAAATATAAGTGGTTTCAAGACCTTTTAAATAATAAAAACTATAAAGAACTAATTGTTTATGATAAAGATGTGCGTAAAGTCATTGGAAAGTTCAGTGGTAATAAAATTGATAGCAAACTTTTTCAGCATATATACCGAAAAAAGTTGCATAACACTTTACATCAAAAATCAAACCGTTTGGCTTAATAATAATGAAACATTCATTAATCGGTCGCGATTCTGGAATAAACAACTGCGTCCTGTGTTTAAGAAAAGGGGCAGATTGCTTAAGAACATGGAACTGTTTAGGAAAGAAAATGTGTTTACAATAAATGTAATTTTTTATGACCAAAGGAGAGGGTTTCTTGAAAGCTAAATGCCTTAAATTCAATGAATTTGGCAACCCCCAAGAAGTACTTAAAGTTGAATATAAAGACATTCAACCCCCAAAAGAAAACGAGGTTCTTGTACGCATGGTAGCTAGACCAATTAACCCATCTGATTTAATACCGATAAGGGGTGCTTACTCTCACAGGATTTCTTTACCAAATATTCCGGGTTATGAGGGAGTTGGAATTGTCGAAAACGTAGGTTCCTTGTTATCTCAAAATCTTATTGGCAAGCGGGTTTTGCCTCTAAGGGGAGAAGGTACTTGGCAGGAGTTTGTTAAAACATCAGCAGAATTTACAGTGGCAATTCCAGATTCTATTGATGACTTTACAGCTGCGCAAATGTACATAAATCCAATTACAGCCTTGGTCATCTGTACTCAGGAGTTAGGATTAAGACCAAATGATATCCTCTTAGTCAATGCCTGTGGTTCATCTATCGGGCATATTTTTGCCCAATTATCTAAAGTGCTGGGCTTCCGGCTAATTGCGATAACTAGGAATGATGAGTATTCAAAGGATCTAATAAGGCTTGGTGCTTCTTATGTAATTAATACCTCTATAGATCCATTACGTGAAACAGTTATGGATCTATCTGGTGGGTTTGGGGCCGATGCAGCTATTGATTCAATTGGGGGATCAGTCGGTAATGATCTAGCTTTTAATGAGGCAAAAGTGAACGCAAAGTTATTTCATTTGCGGCATTGGAATAAAAGAGTCTCAGCCGATGTTTGGCAGGAGACATTTAACCATTTAATAACATTGGTTAATGGTAAAAAATTAAGGCTTATGAGACCTAAATCATATCACAGTTTATCGGAAATACAGGAAGCTGTTCGGATTGTTGAATTATCGAGGGGAAATCAAGGCAAAGTGATTTTAACGAACTGATAGGACTGCTTATTCCGTTAACGGGCGCTTTTCCGAATAAGGGTCAGCGCTCATTTTCATTAAAGGGCTATTTAGTTGAATAAAGACAAAATTGACTTGACAAAAAGACTAATTGAGTAATACTCTTAACCCCATTTAGTCTAATTAGACCATTGCAAACAAAGAAAGAAGGTTTTTCGATGAAATCTATATTATTAATCGGACAATCAAATATGGCAGGCAGAGGATTTATTGAGGATGTACCGCCGATTTATAATGAGCACATACATATGTTGCGAAACGGCAGATGGCAAATGATGGCAGAACCGCTTAATTTTGATCGTCACGTATCTGGTATTGGGCCGGCAGCCTCTTTTGCTCAGGCATGGACAGAGGATCATCAGGGCGAGTCCATTGGGCTAATAACCTGTGCCGAGGGAGGAAGCTCTATTGATGAGTGGTCAATTGATGGACTATTAACAAGACATGCGATTTCTGAAGCAAAATTCGCTATGGAAACAAGTGAAATAGTGGGAATTCTGTGGCATCAAGGAGAAAGCGACAGTTACGGAGAACGTTATCAGACGTATGAAGATAAATTGCTTTCATTATTTAAACACTTGAGAAAAGAATTGAATGCACCAGATATCCCGATTATTATCGGTGAATTGGGCCATTACCTTGGAGAGGTCGGATTTGGAAAAAGCGCTGTAGAATATAAACAAATAAACCAGATATTATCTAAAGTAGCTCATACCGAAAAAAATTGCTATATTGTAACATCAAAAGACTTAACAGCAAATCCAGATGGCATTCATATTGATGCAATCTCCCAAAGAAAATTTGGATTAAGATACTATGAAGCTTTTTCAAAACAAAAGCATGTTTTGGATATTTTGGACATAGAGCATGAATGGATTGAAAAGGAAGCAAAACGAGAACTAACTAAAAATGAACGTATATTTGTTCAAAGTATGAAGTTTGCCTTAGGACAATTAAGTTTTGAGGAGTTTTCTATGAATGTCTCCAATATTAATGAAAGCAAGTAAATTCTCTAATGAAATAATGCTTCACTTCTAAAAATGTCTTATCATGAAGAAATTGCTTAATTTCTATAGGATCGTGTGTACTCAGATATAATTTTGATTCTCATGTAAAACCATTATTTTACATATCATTTAAATGATGGTTCTTTATTTAAATTTATGTTAAAATATTTCTATTGCATTACTTTAATGTAACGTTAATATTACAATTTTGATAGGGCCTTCCCTTTTTTAGAGAGGATATATGATATGTGTGGATTTGTAGGTATGTTATTTGATACTCCAATGGAAAGATCTGAACAAGATATTGCGCAATTTAAGGAACAAAATAATATTATAACCCACCGCGGTCCGGATGAGGAGCAATATTATTTTGACTCCTATGTATCATTTGGGTTCCGCCGATTAAGTATTATTGATATAGAGAGTGGAACACAACCATTAAGCTATAATGATAAGCAAATATGGATGGTTTTTAATGGGGAGATTTATAATTATTTAGAACTTAGACAAGACCTGATTAAAGAGGGGTATCACTTTGACACTGATTCAGACACAGAAGTGATTGCAGCTTTATTTGTTAAGTATAGAGAGGAGGCATTTAAATACTTAAGAGGAATGTTTTCTATTCTAATCTGGGATAAAGAAAGGAAAGAATTTTATGGTGCAAGAGATCCATTTGGAATTAAACCGCTTTTCTATTATGAAAATGATTTAGGGACATGCTTTGCCTCAGAGAAGAAAAGTATCTCATTAATGATGGAAAAGGAGGAAGTAAATCTAGATGCATTACAACACTACTTCAGCTTTCAATACGTCCCAGAACCAATGACATTGTCCCGTGGGATAAAAAAGGTAAAACCTGGTCACTATTTTAAAAAGAAACCAGGTGAATCAATTGTATTTACTCAATATTGGCATGCTACATTTCAGCCAGTAACTAAGGACAAACATGATTGGATAAAACAAATTCAAGATGTAATGTACGATTCGGTGAATAAGCATTTGCGTAGCGATGTGCCGGTAGGATCATTTTTGTCTGGAGGGATTGATTCAACCTTAATTGTTTCTATTGCGAGGGAATTCAATCCAAATATTAAAACATTTTCAGTAGGATTTGAACGAGAAGGATTTTCCGAAATGGATGTAGCTAAAAAAACTGCAGATAAATTAAATGTGGAAAATATAGCTACAATTATTTCTCCTGAAGAATATATAAATAGCCTACCAAAAATAATGTGGCATATGGATGATCCATTGGCTGACCCCTCTTGTGTGCCACTTTATTTTGTGTCAAAGGAAGCAAGTCAACATGTAAAAGTAGTTTTATCCGGAGAAGGGTCTGATGAACTATTTGGTGGCTATAATATATACCGTGAACCGGAATCCCTAAAGGTATTTGATTCCGTTCCAGCACCTGTAAGAGGTTTGCTAGCTAAAGTTTCAGCTGTTTTACCTGAAGGTGTAAAAGGTAAAAGCTTCCTGTATCGTGGTACAACTCCTTTACGTGACCGCTATATTGGAAATGCTAAGATGTTTGAAGAAGAAGAAAAACGCAAACTATTAAAGAAATACAACGACCATGTACAATATCAGCAAATCACTGAATCACTATTTGATAATGTAGAGGAATATCCATTGGTAAATCAAATGCAATATATTGATATTAATACATGGATGCGTGGTGACATACTATTAAAAGCAGATCGAGTAACAATGGCTAATTCCCTTGAATTACGCGTGCCTTTTTTGGATAAAGAAGTCTTTCAGGTTGCTAGGCAACTTCCTGTTGATATGAAAATTGCTAATGGTACAACAAAACAGATTCTCCGAGAAGCTTCTCGTGGGATTATTCCTGATCATGTACTTGATCGTAAGAAGTTAGGCTTCCCAGTACCTATTCGCCATTGGTTGAAAAATGAATTGAACAGTTGGGCTAAACAACTTATTCGAAACAGTGAAACAGATCATTTGCTACACAAGGATTACATTTTACAATTACTTCAAGCGCACTGTCAGGGAAAAGTTGATTATAGCAGGAAAATTTGGACAGTTCTTATGTTTATGGTATGGCATCAGAACTTTATAGAAGGAACATTCAAAAAGGAAGATATTCAAAAAATGGGACAAGAAAAAGAAGTGCTGGTATACAGCTGAAGGTAAGACAACTTGTATCAATATGTAAAACAAGAATCGAAGATTGCTAGCAGTAACCATTTATTTATGGAAAGTATTATGGATAGGTCATCGAAAAAGCAAAGCCCCACTATCTTTTAGGAAGGGGCTTTAACTTTTAACTTAAAAGCAGTCAAACTACTTTGATAATTGGTATGAAACAATAGAGATACCATGTTCCATTAATTTTCTTGGCTCAATTCTGTTCGTAAATCTGAAAGGAGAGATTTGATATGGAAAATAGTACGGAACGCCAAATCTTAGAGGAGTTAAAAAATATAAATAAATCATTACAGCATAGGAGCAACAAAATAGATGACATGGAAAACGGTGGCAAACCACTCTTCATTATAGGAGATATATTAAAATCATTGTTCATTGGAGTTCTTATCGTTGGTCCAGCTATAGCAGTTGCAATAGTAGCTTTTCAAGTTATTAGTGGTTGGCAATTCAATTAACAATCACTTTCTTTATATACAATTAATAAATAGTCGCTGTGACTTTATTTCTTCTAACCATTACAAACGATACTCAAAACTTGACACTATCCTTTGCAGGTCTTGGATTATTGTTCTTTGCATTCTTAGATAATTTAGTAAGGGGACCTTTAGGTGAAGAATTAGGTTGGAGAGGATATGCTTTAAATGAACTTCAAAAAAAGTACTCTCCCTTGAAATCAGCCCTATTAGTAGGCGTTTTATGGGGATTTTGGCATACCCCACTATGGTTTGTCTCAGGCTATACTGCAGTCAATTTAATCAAGTACATCGTACTTTTTATGATTGGAATTATATCTTTTTCAATTATTATGACGCTGTTCTACAACCTAAATAAGAACCTAATGATACCAATTATTTCTCACCAACTATTTAATTTTTCTCTTGTGTTGATAAAAGGAGAATTATTAGATATTTTGGTATATGTTATGCTTGCTTATTTTGCTTTCGCAATTATATTAATTATAATAAATCCGAAGGAAATTCTATACAAGAAAACCTAGGTTAGTGATAAAGCTGAGGCGTGTGGAACACTTTGGAACATTTGCTTCTTTCAATTATTAGCGGTCATAAGAGGCGATGGTATTCTAGCACGAAGTTTATTCTGTTAACGGAGTAGGAGTTGAAAATCACTATTTCTAACAAGGGCATATTATTATCTATCTGAGCTTACAACATTTGCGATTGTTAAAACGTTAAACTTTACCCGAATCCTTTTTTTCCCCAATCAGCCCAATAAGATTTGATCCTTCTCTTTATTTTTCCTATAACGCCAGGATTTTAATAATTCTTCTACATATATCATGCCGAAATTACATAAACGATTCACTACCATTTATTACTTCACAGTATGCTACAAATAGATAGCATCTTATTTTTGAACAAAGAAAGGAATTTTCTAATGAATCGTATAGTAAGAAATGACTTTATCATTATTACCGGAGGACCAGGATCTGGAAAAACGACCCTGTTGCATGAATTAAAGAAACATAATCAATCGTTTGTTCCTGAGGTTGCAAGGGAGATTATTAAAGCACAGCTTGCTTCGAATGGTGATGCTCTGCCTTGGGGAAATGTAACAAAATATCGTGATCTCATGCTAGTTCAATCCATAGAAAGTTATCTTTCAGCATTGACGAATCCCTCTAACCAACCCCTATTTTTCGATCGGGGCATTCCAGATACGCTTACCTATACATATTTAATAAACATTCCTGTTTCGGAACAGCTTGACTACGCCGTCAAAAGCTACAGGTATAATAAAAAGGTATTTATTTTACCACCTTGGAAGGACATATACCAAAATGATGATGAGAGAAAACAAGATTATGAAGAAGCGGTCGTAACTTATCAAGCTATGTTTAGGATTTATGAGCAACTTGATTATGAGCTTATTGAGGTACCAAAAATAGGGGTGAAGCAGAGAGCAAGCTTTGTCCTTAAGAATGTTAAATCATGAAGGTAATTGTTGTAATGATCGTGCTAATTGAGTCGTGTGTCCTTCGAAAGTATTTCGTAGCTAAAATATCTCTTCCTGTATTCTGCTACGACTGTTAATAAGCATGAACCATACTAGAAAAACAAGCTTATTTTGTATGAGAAATTTGATAGGAATTGCTACTTTTGGAAGGGAAAATACGAATCCTGCTAGCTACAATACATTACTTTCCCAATCTTACAAAGTGCCCCATAGGCTTTTTTTTTCGATATTTTCTCTATAACCCCCCCTGAGCCTTTAATTTCAATAGTTGATTTCCTCTGGCCTCTACTTTCCTAATCAGCTACATCTTTATATTCGCTTAAAACTGAATAATTGATTTATGAAAGTATTTTCATTAAATGCTGTAAAATTGATAGTTGAAACAGGTTTCATTGAAAGTATATACATTCAAACAATTTGAACATATAATGAGGTGCAAGAGCTAAAAGGCATTGTAATTATTGTATTCATATAAGTATTCATTAAATGATTAGGCGGTGAGAGGTTATATTTAAGTACCATAGAAAGTGTAAGAGGAAAATAGTTCATAAATAAACGTTGTAAAGGAAGGTGGAATATACATGTCACAGAAAAAGATTGTTGGGGTTACAGCTTGTTCTGCTGGAATAGCTCATACTTACATGGCTGCTGAATCTCTTGAAAAAGCTGGAAAAGAAAAAGGATATCAGATTAAGGTGGAGACGCAAGGGTCAATTGGTATTGAAAACGGTTTGACTGATCAGGAAATTGAAGCAGCTGATGTGGTTATATTAGCTATTGAAATAAATATTGATATGTCTCGGTTTATTGGGAAGCGTGTCATGCGTGTCAGGGCATCTGAAGCAATAAAAAATCCTGATGCATTAATTGAAAGCGCTTTGAATGAAGCGAAACCTTATGGAGAAAAAGGTACAAAGGCTGGTATTGCAAAAATGGGAAAAACGGATGAGGGTGGTTTTTTCCAACATATTATGGCTGGAATTTCATATATGATTCCAATGGTAATTGCTTCTGGTCTTATTTTAGCTATAGCAAATGTTTATGCATTTCAACGCGATGAGGCAGGAAGAATTGTTGAATGGGGATTTGATACATCAACAGCAATGGGCGAATTAATGGCCAATTTATTTAGTGTTGGACAAGTCGGATTCTTATTAATGATTCCACTTTTTGCTGGGTTTGTTGCAAATTCAATTGCAGGCAAACCAGCTATCGCTGCTGCTATGATAGGGACTTATATTGCTAATGATGCAGAAATGCTTGGTTCAGAAGCCGGAGGAGGCTTCTTAGCTGCGATACTTGTTGCTTTTACTGCCGGGTATTTGGTAAAGCTACTTAAAAAAATCCCATATCCTAAATTGATTCAACCAATTGTTCCAATTATGCTGATTCCATTAATAAGTACCCTCTTAATAGCACTATTTGTCTTATATGTGGTCGGAAATCCAATGGCCTCCATGATGAACTTTTTATACGATGGGTTAACGACCTTAAATGAAAACTATGCGGCAGCTCCTGTTATTATCGGTGTCATTATCGGAGCTATGGTTGGATTTGATTTAGGGGGACCGATTAACAAGACAGCTTTAGTGTTTGGTACCGCCGTTTTTACAGATACAGTTGCAAAATATGGAATCGAGGGAGCAAATTTTGTTCCACAAACAGCAACACAGGCTGCTATTTCAGTCGCTCCACTAGGAATTTGGTTAGCATCTTTACTTTTTAAGAAAAAGTTTTCCCAAACAGAAAAGGTGTCTGCAAACAGTGCATTTGGCATGGGAATTGTTGGTGTGACAGAAGGGGCTATCCCATTTGCAGCACAAGATCCTATTCGAATGATACCTGCTTTTGTTGCCGGCTCCGCTGTTGCTGGTGGTCTTGCTGCTGGATTAGGAATTAAGTTTTATGGAGGAATAGGATCACCATTAGGAGCATTTATAGGGTATATTGAACAGCCAATTCCTTTTGTTACGTGGATATTTAGCGTCATGATGGGTGTATTAGTAACCGCCATAATTATTGGACTTACGAAAAGAAAGGTCGAGTAAAAGATGATAAATGAAATGTTTGATGCAAATCATGTTGTATTTAATTCAGATATAGAAACGAAAGATGACGTATTGCGTTTTATTGCTTCATTTGCAGAACGTATTGGAATTGTTAAATCTTCTAAATCCTATTATAAAGGACTGAAAAAGAGAGAAAAAGAAGTGACCACAGGGTTTAAAGATGGAATAGCGATTCCGCATTGTAAACATAAAACGGTATTAAAACCTGCATTGATGCTTGTGAAATTTACTCAACCAATTGAATGGGAATCAAT
The DNA here is from genome assembly GCF_034190895.1 of Virgibacillus sp. M23. Classification (NCBI taxonomy): domain Bacteria; kingdom Bacillati; phylum Bacillota; class Bacilli; order Caryophanales; family Bacillaceae; genus Virgibacillus; species Virgibacillus sp. M23. Next base: position 39,409 of record NZ_JAWDHA010000006.1, read on the forward strand.
GGATAAAAAAGCTGTCCATATCACATTTGCATTAGCGATTCCTGAGGGAGAAAATCAAGAGCATTTAAAAGCACTAAGTACCATTTCTCGTGCATTAATTGATGAAACATTTATCGATTCGCTTTTATCTGTTACATCTGAAGCGGGGATGTACAAATTGATTAGGAGAAAATTTAGTAATTAAAACAATTAGGATTAGACGAGGTAGGGTGTTAAATGACAAATAAGATTCATGTAATAGCGCATACACATTGGGATTATGAATGGTATTTCACGAGTAGTGAGTCGTTCATCCAACTTTGTTATCATGTAGATGAAGTGATTAAAGCATTAGAAGAAGGTGTCTTGGATTATTATATGCTTGATGGACAAATGAGTATTGTCGAGGATTATCTTGAAGTAAATACAGACAAAAAAGAAAGGCTTATGGCCTTAATTAAAAAAGGAAAATTGAAGGTTGGGCCATGGTACACACAGTCAGATCAAATGATTATACGTGGAGAATCGCTTGTACGTAACCTGCAAATCGGAATGGAGTTGGGAGATTCACTAGGAGGAGCAGATCGATTAGGCTATGTACCTGATGCATTCGGACAATCTATCGATATGCCGAAAATATTTGCACAAATGGGGATAGATAAAGCTGTATTTTGGAGGGGATTATCATCTGATAAAGCTAATCAACGAGAATTATTTTGGGAATCCGAGGATGGTAGCCGGGTCTTAGCTTATAATCTAAAAGACGGGTATTTTGTGGGAGTTCAACTTATTGAAAGCAATAACAGTGAATCTTTAATGAAGCAAATTAAGAAAGGGACAACCTCATCCCATATTGCACTTCCTGTGGGTGGAGATCAACGATATGTAGACTTTAATCTAAAAGAAAGAATTGCTGACTACAATAAAGCTTTGTCATCTGATAGATTAATAGAAAGTAATTATGATGACTTGTTTGAAGGAATAAACAGCGAAAGAAAAGATTTGCCAAAGGTTCAAGGTGAATTATTGAATGCGGAAGTATCGAAAATTCATCGTTCTATATACTCCTCTAGGTATGATCATAAATATATAAATGATAAAGTGGAACGTCGGTTAATATATCAATTAGAACCTTTAATGGCTATTGCAACTCAGATAGGTATTCCTTATAAAAAGGAATTAGTGGATAAAATTTGGAAGCTAACCTTAAAAAATCATGCACATGATAGTGCAGGGGCGTGTAATAGCGATAAAACAAATCAAGCTATTCTACAAAGGCTTATTGATGCTGATCAGTTATCCTATTCTATGGTTGATTACTTAACAAGGAAGATTAGTGAATCTAGGAAAGAGATAAAGGATAATCAAATTACTGTTTTTAATACATTGCCAATGCGCAGGGAACAAGTGTTGAGGCTGAAGATTTCATTATCTCAATCCGACTTTGTAATTTATCATAATGGAAAAGAACTTCCTTATGAAATTATCAGTATGGAAAAACATTCAAATGAACCAATACGAAAGAAAGCAAACACGTCTCCAAAATCATATTATTTTGAGATAGAAATAGCACTTAAACTAGAACTTGCTCCACTAGGATATGAAGTTTTAGATGTTATCGAAGGGAATAAAGGAGATACTCCTCAAATAGTTGAAAATAAGCATAAAAGTTATATAGAAAATGAATATTATAAGATAGACTATGTCAATGGAGAGATTAATGTATATGATAAAGTCTCTGATACATTCTATGAAAATCTCTTCATGATTGAAGACACTGGTGATGATGGAGATAACTATGATTATTCGCCACCATTAGAGGATAAATCGATAATGCTTGGATTTTCGAATAGTTTCATCGAATGTTCTCAAGGGACGTTCGCGTGTTGTCTCAAATTATCTGGAACATTCATTGTTCCTTTATCTCAGGAAGAACGGATTCAGATGAAAAATACTTGCGAAATCCCTTATGAATGTTATATTACATTGAAAACAGGAGAAAGATCCATTGGTATTCAACTAGAGCTAGAAAACAACGCGTTAGATCACCGAATGCGACTACTTATAAATGGAAATGTAAATACGCAACAAAGCATATCAGATACTCCATTTGGAACAATTTCTCGCCCGATAACCGATCCAAATCTACAGTCATGGCAAGAAAAAGCATGGAAAGAAGAGCCAACTGGAATTTACCCAATGTTGAATTTTGTGAACTTACATGACGGGCAAAGAAGTGTTACTGTCTTTTCAAAAGGGGTTAAAGAGTATGAAATAATTGGAAAAGATGACATGAAAATCGCGCTTACCTTATTCCGAGCAGTTGGATATTTAGGGAAGCCAGATCTACTTAGACGACCTGGTGTAGCTTCTGGAAATCAATTTAAATACATTCAAACACCAGATAGTCAGTTACAGAAGAAGCTAAAATATAAGTTTTCGTTAATGCTTGGAAAGTCCTTTTCCGAGTCTGAAGCTTTTAGACACTATCAAGAATATGCTATTTCTGTGCCATATTATCAGCAGCAATCATTAAATCAATTTACAACAACATTAAAATATTTTGTCATGCAACCATTATCTAATGCCGTTCCTAATCATTTGTCTTTGCTTGATACGACTAAAGTGAAAAAGGTTGTTTTTAGCTCATTTAAAAAGTCATGGGATGGGAAAGGGTTTATCATTCGCTTTTTTAATCCTACCTGTAAAAAGATTGAGGACGGTGGGGAAGTGATATCGCATCATGGTTCCATACGATGGTCGTTTACCAACATGGAGGAAACCATAAATGAAAATGATGTCTATCAAGAAAATACGATTCAGCTAGGGATGTTTAAGCCTAAAGAGATTAAAACAATTTATGTTCAGTTTGCATAAGAATTGAGACTTGTTTTGGCAATTACTGAAGCATGTGGGTGATAATAATTGTTGAATAGTGATTTGTTTTTAACTATAGAAAGCTCAAAATTAAAATTCACAGCAGTTGATGAGCAGATAGCTGATTATTTTTTAAGTGGCAAACCGCCACTTAAGCAATCTGTTCTTGCTCGAAAAATTAATGTATCAGCAGCTTCCATTACAAGGTTTTGTAAAAAAATAGGTTTTGAAAATTATAAAGAATTAATGTATTTTTATCGAAAAATGGTAAAAGAACATTCGAATGATAAGAATAAGGTTACAAGGAATTTACAGTATCGATATAAAGAAATGATTAATGAAATTGATGAAAAAATTGATATAGAAGATGTTAAATTGGTATGTAACTATATAAAAAGTCATAAGATTATTCACATCTATGGACTAGGGTTGAGTGCCATTGCTGGTGAAGACTTTAAGTTTCGTTTTACTAGGATAGGGAAATATGTAGAAGTTGTTCAAGATTATGATTCTATTGAGATGATCTCATCCCTTCTAAATAAGGAAAATTTAATTATATACTTATCATTACGTGGTGAAAACAAGCATGTCATTCAATCATTAAGACGTTTAAAAGAAAAAGGGGCTACGATTGTTATTATTACCTCAAATCAATCCTCAGATATAGGTGATCTTGCAAATGTAACCTTACTAACGTCACAGATTAAAAATGCAAATGAAGTGGAACAAATTTCTGGGCAAATTCCTTTATTGATTATTATCGACGTGCTTTATTCGCAATATATTAATATGTTTAGAGAAAATGTAAGTAAATGGATTGAAACGGAGCAAGCCTATTTACAGGGACATTAAAGACCAATCATCTTCATGTCTATTTAAAAAGTATTACTTATATCATTCGTAACGAACTATTATTTGCAAAGATGAGGTGTTACCGATGCATGCAAACGATTATATATTTCCAACAAATTTTAAATGGGGTGCGGCAGCTTCTGCAACTCAAACGGAAGGATCTGCTAATGATGAAAATAAAGCAAAGAATATTTGGGATTACTGGTATCAACTAAACCCGGAACGATTTCATGAAGGCGTAGGAACGATGAAAACATCCGATTTTTACCAGCGTTATACTGAGGATATTAAGCGGATGAAGGCAATTCATTTAAATTCCTTTAGAACTTCTATATCATGGTCTCGATTGCTTCCTGATGGAATAAATGTTAATGGGGAAGCAGTTTCCTTTTATCAAAAAATGTTTGATCAACTTATTGAACATGGTATTGAACCCATTGTTAACCTATTCCATTTTGATATGCCTTTACTTATGCAGGAAAAGGGTGGATGGGAGAGCCTTGAGGTAGTGGAAGCATTCAATTATTATGCTCATACGGCATTTGAACTATTCGGTGAAAAAATTAAGAGGTGGACGACCTTTAATGAACCTATTGTTCCTGTAGAAATGGGATATTTGAATCATTACCATTACCCTTGTGTCGTTGACATGAAGCGAGCAGTGGTGGTTGCTTATTATTCCATGTTAGCAAGTGCAAAAGTAATCCAGACTTATCATGAATCGAACCAAACAGGTAAGATTGGTATTATTTTAAATTTAACACCATCATACCCTCGTAGTGACACAAAAGGGGATGTCAAAGCTGCTCGTATAGCTGACCTATTTTTTAATAGAAGCTTTTTAGACCCTTCTGTTTATGGGTCTTATCCTGAGGAATTGACTGAACTGCTCAGATCATATGATTTATTACCAGAAACAAATCAAGAAGATCTAGCGATTATAAAAAATAATACTGTTGACTTTCTCGGAGTGAATTATTATCAGCCACGAAGGGTGAAGGAGAGAGAGAAGCCATATCAATCGGATCAAATCTTACCTGAAAAGTTCTTTGAATCATATATTTGGCCAGAGCGTCGGATGAATCCTTATCGTGGATGGGAAATATACGAAAAAGGCATTTACGATCTTGCTATTAATATTAGAGATAATTATGGAAATATCCCATGGTATGTAGCTGAAAATGGTATGGGAGTAGAAAATGAGGAGCGTTTTTCAGATGAGTCAGGTATGATTCAAGATGATTATCGAATTGAATTTTATAAAGAACATTTGAAATGGCTGCATAAAGCTATTCGTGAAGGATCAAATTGCTTTGGCTACCATGTTTGGACATTTATGGATAATTGGTCATGGCTCAACGCTTATAAGAATCGTTATGGACTATATCGTGTTGATATAAGGACACAAGAACGTTCCCTTAAAAAGAGTGGACAGTGGTTTGGCGATGTAGCTAGGAAAAATGGCTTTTAAATGAAAAATTATTACACGATAGAGGTGGATCTATATGGCGAATGTTCTCACATTTGATCTCGGTGGGACCTATATAAAATATGGTTTAATAGATACAGAAGGGCATATACTTCATAAGAATTTTATGCAAACACCATCTACACTTGAAGATTTATTAATGTTTATTAAAAGCAAGGTGCTAACCTATACCAATAAAGAGATGAAAGGGATTGCGGTTAGCGCTCCTGGTTCCGTTTCAGAAGATGGTTTCATTTATGGGTCAAGCGCTATTCCGTATATTCATGGTCCCAATATTAAGCATCTTATTGAAAAAGAAACAGGATTAGCAACACAAGTAGAAAATGATGCGAACTGTGTTGGATTAGCTGAAGTATGGAAAGGATCTGCCAAAGGAAAAAAAGATGTATGTGTTGTCGTCATTGGAACGGGTATAGGTGGCGCATTGATAAAAAATGGAATCGTTCATAAAGGGAACACACTGCATGGTGGAGAATTTGGCTATATGATACTTAATCCACATAATCTAAGTAGTGGCATGAATACATTTAGTGAAGTAGCCTCTACCTATTCTATTATTAAGCGTGTCGCCAGTGAAAAACAACTAGAAATATCATCGTTAACAGGTGAAAAGATTTTCACCTTAGCTGACCAGGGAGATAAGGTGTGTGAGAGAGCTATTTCCGAATTTATCACGATGCTTTCGATTGGAATATATAATATTCAATATGCTTTGGATCCGGAGATAATATTAATTGGTGGAGGAATTAGTGCAAGAGATGATTTACTTTTACGATTAAGAAAAGAAATAGATAGGGTTGTCGGTATGGTAGATGTAGCAACAATTGTTCCAAGAGTTGATCGCTGTACATTTCATGCAGATGCTAATATGATAGGAGCGGTGTACCATTTTTTGCAAAGGCAAAAAAATGATTAATAGTATTCCTTTACCAAGAATTTATTTTGATTTTTATCACCATTATTTCTTTCATGGCAAAGATGAATCTGAAAAATAGATGAATAATAAAGACGGATGTGCTTATCTGTAATAAGGTAAGCTTTTTTTATGGTCTAGGAAATTATAACATCGGCCCATGTGAATAAATATGGGGCTCGCGTCCAGCTTCAGCGCCCAGAAGCTAGGTGACTTCACGAATTGCCCTAATCTAAGTCATCATCGGCTCGTAAGCTCACCGTGACTTCTTTATCTCTGTTGTCTTGCTCCAGTAACTACATTTCTAATTGGACTTTTGTTCTGGAATAAATTGGAGCTACATGCTGCATTTTGGGCGAAATAATTGATTGAAAGAATAGGAATTGTATAAGAAGGGATACGTCTTTTTATATTGAAGTATATAATAAAAAGGATAGTGAAGGGAAAACAACGGAAATGAAATTACTTACAACAGAAAATCTAACAGAATTGGAGCTTTTAAATAATGCTTTGAGAAACGAGGGATTAAAAGAGATTTCAAAGGAAACTGAAATTAATAGGTTAGGTGAAGGTGCTTGGCATCATGCATATTTAATCGAAAAGGAACAGCTCGTCCTTCGTATTCCAAAGAGAGTTGCCTATGATAAAGAAGTCGTATTCAATCGAAAAGCGCTAACGTCGGAATATGCTGCTACAAAAGCATTTTACCAACATGCCAACAGAGCGAAAGAGGGAGTTTGTCCGGAGCAATTTAAGTTCTTTGTTGATGAGAAACTGACCTATACGATTGAATCGTATCTAGGCAAATCTATTGGCCTTCAGCGTCAGACAACAGATCTATCGAGAAGGTATGGAAAAGAGTTAGGAGCGTTTTTTCTTGCTCTTGAAAACTTAAATTCTCCTTATAAGGGCATAGGTCATTTGGAAATTGGACAAACAGGTGAGTTAAAAGGTGAACTAGATATGGATTTAAAGGCGTTTGTTTTTGAAGAAACCAAAGAATATCAAGAGGAATTAAATAAATTAATTGATAGTCCTTACGAATTTGATAGGGCAAAAGTTGTAAAAGCTGGGGAAAGTTTCATTTCTCGTCGTTCGATAAACGATGAGAAAATTATTCTGACAAATCAGGATACATCTCCTGAAAATATTATCTATACAAAGCGTGGTGCTAAAATTATAGATCCCTATCCACTGCTATATACAGGAGTATCTTTTGCTGCCAATTATGTGTTTAATTATCAAGCCTTATTCCACTTGTTTCATAACACAAAAAGATATCGCAAAGGGAATTATCATCTTTATATATCCCAATTAATAGCGAGTGCAGAAGGTTTTATTGAAGGGTATACTGGTAGTTCAAAACAGAAGCGTCATGCACTACATATTGAAGTGTTCTTAAAGTTACTTACAATGACGTATACACACTATAAGTTAGTAAATGAAACACCGGTAGACCGTGAACAAATAATTCGCTTTGGAACGAAAGAACAAGTGGAAGAGCGGTTACGAATTTACCTTAAGAAGCTTGAAGAATATCCAAAATAGTAATTATCTGTTACAATTTCACTCGGACTTACCCAATTATTGTTCCATGTTGTATACTTATGAAAGAGTATAGGTAAGATTTTTTCGCAGACAATGAGAAAGCTATAAGTGCTTTCGTAATCATGTAGTTATAGCTAATAATATCTTATTTCTATGTCATCTATTGCAGTATAATAAAAGTAAGGTGATAACCATTAAAAATATTAAAAGTATCCTGTTCTTTCTGCTTGGATCGATCTCGCTAGGAATTGGTGTTGCAGGTATCGTACTTCCTGTACTGCCAGGTGGGCCATTTTTTCTTTTCGCGTCTTTTTGCTTTGCGAAAAGTTCAAAGCGAATCGAAAATTGGTTTAAGGGAACTTCGTTTTATGAAAAATATGTAGAACGATTCCGCCAAAAAAAGGGTATGACACGTAAAGAAAAAATTCGCATCAATTTGATTGCCGATGCTTTTATCCTGTTTTCCGTATTTTATGTGGACATTCTCTTGGTGAAAATTTTATTAGTGATACTTGCTCTTTATAAACATTACTATTTCATCAAGAAAATTAAGACGCTTAAACCGAAACAAGAAGAAATCGCCAAGGATTTTATATAGGAAGCTTTCGTTGTTCAGATTTATAAGAAAATTAGCTATACCCAGTGCTGCGAGACGATGCATTTTTGCATCGTCTTTTGTTGTTATTCATATCGAATGCCTTCTGATAATTGTTGAAGCACCGGCCAATTTTTAATATGTAGCTTTTCTTTATTACGGATAAGGACATGTTGTTCGCTTAACCTTTTCAAAACACGATTTAAGTGACGAGGTGTAGTGCCGATAAGTGAAGCTACTTCATTCGTGTTCGTCGTAAAAAGCTGTTTACCAAATTTTGCATCGGAATAAATGGTACACAGGTATGCAGCGAATCGAGCTTCTACAGGAGCAAGCGCATTAATTCGGGATGCCACAGTACAGGTTTGTAGCTTGTAACTTAACTCCTCTAAAAGCATCTCTGTAAATGGGCTGTAAGTTCTTAAATAGCGCTCATAGATGGTATAAGGTATATAAATAAAAGTAGCTGGATGTATCGTAATAACATCTGATTGGATTGTTTTTTTCTGAAAATATTCGATGTCACCAAGAATTGATACTGGTGAACAAAATCGCAGGAGAAGCGATTTTCCTGTTACTTCATTTGTAGTTACACGATATTTCCCTTCTGTCAATATATAGAAGCCTGAAGCTTTATCTCCTGTATTGACAACCTGCTGACCTGCTTGAAAGGATATCAATTCTATATACGGTTCTAGATGATCAGGAAATGGAAGCTGAAAGGTTTGGATATAATTCATTAATGTAGTCATTTCGTTCTCCTTCGGGACATTGGTCCTTTTTATTATAACAAAACAGGATTATACTGTAAGCGAGGTGAAAGAAATGATTTTTGTATTTGATTTAGATGGTACGATTTGTTTTAAGGGTGAGTCATTAAGTTATGAGATGCGTGAGGCATTAGATGTTTGTATTCAGCATGGACATGAGATCATATTTGCTTCAGCTCGACCGATTCGTGATTTATTACCAGTTTTGCCGAAGAGATATCGCCATTTTCGAATGGTAGGAGGAAATGGAGCTTTCACATTTGAAAATGGAAAAATGCATGTGCGCACGTTTACTCCTAACTTAGTTTTAAAAATAAAGCGATTAATTGAAAAGTATCACTTAACCTATTTAGTAGACAGTGATTGGGATTACAGCTATACAGGTGAGGTGCAGCATTCTATATTTCGTAATCTAGACCCTGAAAAGCAAGCTGAAAATAAGTCATTAGACGAATTAAAGATGATAACCAAAATCGTCTTATTTACGACTACTGATGAAATCAAGCATAATTTGAGTCATTTACCTGTACAGATCTATGAACATGGGAGAGAGAATTTGCTTGATATATCTCCATTAGGAATACATAAAATGAACGGATTAAACCAATTGGGAATACAATCAGGGGAATTTATCGCATTTGGGAATGATCAAAATGATTTAGAGTTATTTAGAAATGCTACATATAGTGTTTGTGTAGGAGAACACGCCATGAAAGAATATGCAACAATTTCCATAAAAAAGGAAAATGTTCCCGCTACGATAAAAAATATTAGTGATTACGCCAAGCATTATAATGAAGCTTTAAAAACTTGATGATTATTAACAAGTTATTCCACCATTTTACCTTGCCTGTTGACCCGAGATTCTGTTATATAGATACCTTTATTTCAATCACTTGGGGTCCCCTTCTTCTGTAAACACATATTTCTTTTTCTCCAATAATAAAAGCATCTCCATAGTAGTCGTTTATTTTAGATATGACTCTCGGGGTGCTTTTTCCTCTAGCTCATTTAATTAGGTATCTTCAGATATACAGGTTTTTCTTTTGTGAATTTTGTTGCCTGCGTCTACTACAGAAATACGATTGGGACTGCGTAATAACATTAAATCTTGATATAGACTTCGTGATTTCGTTTCTAATTAGAAAAAAGTACAAAATTATTCTGGATTTTATGCTTCACAAGCATTATAATGATAATGATAATCAATATCAATTAGATAATCTACTGACTTTCTATTCTGTCTTTTAATGATGTAGGAACAGCAAATGTCGTTTGGTGTTGTAGCCAATCATGTTACAGAAGAAGTAGAAATAAAAAAGGAGGCATGGTTACTAGTTGTTTAACTAATTATTGGGCAGGGCAAGTGTGTTCCTTTTTGTTCTAAGGAGTTCATTGGTCAAGGCGACATAATTTCCAAAACAATGTTACCATTCATAGACTATTATATGGCTGCTGTGCCCATATGTAGAAAATACTTCTGATTAAAGCATTTTCCGGGTACAACTTACTTTGTAGGAAAGGTTTTGGTACATATGACCACAAATAGGCAGCTATGCATCGGTTTGTCCTTGTCAACAACATGGATGAAGGGGAATGGCTGGAGACATACAGACAGTGGTGTAGAAAACTTATATTCAAGCGACTTTTATGTGCAATTAGCGAAGATGGCAGAAGAGGCGAAACTTGATTTTATCTTTAGGCCAGATACATTGTTTCTGAACAAAGAGGTACTGGGGAATTCACCTGGCTTTGGCAGCTTAGATCCGACGCTTCTGCTAACTTCGATTGCTCGTGAGACCAACCGAATTGGACTGGTTACTACTGCTTCTACCACTTTCAACTCACCATATACGGTTGCTAGGCAGCTTCAGTCTTTGCAGTGGATTAGCAATGGGCGTGCAGGGTGGAATATCGTCACTTCCATTGAAGGTGCTGGAAATTTCGGGGATGATCCGATGCCGTCATCACCGGAAAGATATCAGAAAGCAAGTGAATTCACAGACATTGTCCGCAAGCTATGGGATAGTTATCCGAACGAATCGCTGGTTATTAATCGTTCTACAGGACAATATGCGGATAAGGAAATGGTTTCTCCGATCAATCATTCCGGTGATTTTTTTAGTGTTGAAGGACCGCTTAATGTACCGGCACATAAATCAGGGACCATTCCTTTGTTCCAAGCAGGCGCCTCAGAATCGGGACGTAACTTTGCAGCTTCGGTAGCGGACGCTATTTTCGCAGCCACTCCAGATATGGCTTCAGGTATTGAATTACGTGATGACCTAAGGAGACGAGCGAAGAAGCATGGACGCCATCCAAGCGCAATACGAGTTTTGCCTGGATTGTATTTTTTCCTAGCCAATACGCGTGAGGAAGCACTAGAACTACATCGGAAAGCGCATGCACATCTAAGTCAAGAGCATAGATATGCTTCAGTAAAATCCATACTTGGTATGGATATCAGTACACTACCTTTAGATCAATCGATAACAGTCGATATGCTACCCGATCAAAATCAATCAGTTCGCAGTAGGACGCATGCTGATTTGTTGCGCAGGTTAATTACACGACAGCAGCCCACAGTGGAAGAACTGTTGTCAAGGCCGGAGGTAGTCGGTTCTGCACATTGGGTCGTCGTAGGAACAGTTGAGGACGCGCTAAATGAAATTACGGAGTGGTTTGAAACAGGTGCTGCAGATGGGTTTATTGCTTTACCAGGAGGCTCGAAAACATCGATGGAACTGTTCTTTAGCGAGCTGATGCCAATGCTAGTTGAGCGAGGGTTGTTTAGGAGTGAATATACTGGGTCTACCTTACGTGAGCATTTAGGTATCACATAAACTGTCACTGAAATAAGTCTGATTGGATATCAGTTTTTATCAGTGAAACAATTAATTGGAAGATAGCTTAGATTTTAAGTATTACTATTATTATAGCGGGAAGGGGTTTAGGAAAGATGAAAAGATTTATGTTCGTTAGTTTAATCGCATTACTAATGGTTGTATTAGCTGCATGTGGAGGAGATAAAGATAGTGAGTCAAGTTCTTCTAATAATAGTGAAGACACGGCTCAAGCAAATGAGGATACTAGCGAGGAAAGCGAAACAAGAACAATTGAGTATCTTGGTGAAGCGTACACTGTACCAAAAACTGTAGAAAAAGTTGTTGTGACAGGAGCAATGGAAGCAATGGAGGATGCTACAGTACTTGATGTAAACTTAACAGGAGCGATATCTGTGGGAGGAGAGTTCCCAGAGATTTATGCTGCAGCGACCGAGGAAGCTGAATCCATTGGAGAAAAACAACAGCCAAATTTTGAGAAGATACTGGAATTGAAGCCAGATGTAATACTTGGAACAACGAAATTTCCTGAAGAAGTACAAGAGAAATTGCAGAAAATAGCTCCAACTATTTTAGTTTCGCATATTTCAACAAACTGGGAAGCTAATTTGAAGCTAATGGCTGAATTAACTGGAAAGCAAGCAGATGCAGAAACAATCTTGTCTGAATATGAATCAGATATGGCTACTGCAGAAGAATCATTAACAGAGAAGCTCCAAGGTAAAAAAGTAGCAGCTATTCGAGTTCGTGGAGGGCAAGTTTTCGTCTATCCAGAAGGTGTATTCTTTAACCCTGTACTATATGATGAACTGGGATTAGAAGTTCCAGACGAGGTGAAGAAAGCGAAAACACAAGAGGCAATATCTGTTGAACAACTAGCTGATATGAATCCGGATTATTTATTTGTGCAATTCTCTACTAGTGAAAATGAAGAAAATGAAACTGCCTTCGAGGAAATGAAAAAGAATTCGATTGTACAAAATATCAATGCATTTAAAAATGATCACGTGTTTGTGAACGTAGTTGACCCACTAATGGAGGGTGGTCCAGCTTATAGCCGAATTGAATTTTTAAAAAATGTACAAGAACATCTGGAAAAATAATGTTACGTTTTAATTTGTAGTTTTAATAGAGTCTATAGACTTTATAATTAGTAGGATTCATAAGTTAAGGTCTATGTCTAATAGAATCTTCTATTAAATTTATTCCATATAGTATATTTTTATATATAATTATCCATACTATAAATGGAAGGAGGGGACAAGCCCCTCTTCATAGCAGTGCCCATAATTGTTTGATGAGTAGGACTGTCATAATTATGGGCCAAGTTTTTATCAATATAATATTCTCTTTGACTTGAATATATATCATCCACATCCCTCCTTTGCTTTTGTATATATTATCTCCAGAAAGATTATTTTTGATTCAATTATGGGACGAAGTTATTAATTTTTTTGGTATTGATTACGTGAAAAAAAGACTTTATATGTTGACGAGATAGCAGTCTTAAGCCTTTTGGTTTACGGCTGTTTTTCAATATTTCATTAGAGGTTTTGAAGTTTATGTTAAACTGAATGCTTCCATATAGGAATTATTAAAAATCAATGCTAGTATTGAATAAGACAGAAAAAATGGTTGGATGGAAGGGATATTGATTGGTCTTTGTTATTTGTATACTTATAGGAATTTTGACAGCTTTTGTAGGTGGTTTAATGGGGCTAGGCGGTGGAATTATTCTTATTCCAAGCCTATTATTTTTAAACCAGCTTTCCGATGCATTTTCTTGGGCAACCCCTCAAGCTATTGTTGGAATATCATTAGTCTCTATGGTTTTTACCGCCATGTCATCAACTATTGCTTATTACAAGCGTGGACGTGTTGATTATAAAACAGGTCTACTGTTTTTATCTGGTAGTTTACCTGGCGGCATGATAGGGTCTTGGTTAAATCAATTTATTGATGGTGATCAATTTCTACTCTACTTTGGATGTATTACAATTGTCATTTCGCTCCTTTTCTTTATTAAGCGAAAAGAGCCAACAAAGCAGATAAGTAATAACATAAGTGAGATAAGGACATTCGAATTAAATGGAATAACATATCAATATACGGTGTCTAAATGGGTAGCTTTTGTACTATCATTAATAGTAGGAGCTTTGTCTGGGTTATTTGGTATTGGCGGTGGATCCATTATGGTGCCTGCGATGATATTATTATTTGGGATACCGGCGCATATTGCTACTGCTACGTCGATGTTTATGATCTTCTTTATTAGCATTATTGGAGCTGGAACACATATTGCTTTAGGGCATATTGAATGGCAGTATGTTTTCTTGTTTATTCCTGGTGCATGGATTGGTGGAAAATTAGGTGCTTGGGTTAACCAACTTCTAACAGGTAAAACACTAGAATGGATATTACGAATTGTATTAATCATTATTGGGATTCGCATGATTTCTCAAGGGCTATCATAAGGAGCATAACATAATGAAAGAGAATATCTATTTTTATTATACGAATGATTTACATAGCAATTTTGATCAATGGTCTCGTGTTACAGGATATCTTAAAGAGACAAGGGATAGTCGACGTAAATTAGGCTGTTCTTGTTGGGCAGTTGATATTGGTGATCATGTAGACCGAGTTCACCCTATATCAGATGCCTTTATGGGAAAAGCAAATGTTCAACTTATGAATGAAGCAGGGTATGATGTCGTTACGTTAGGTAACAATGAAGGTATTACGTTATCGCATCAGGATCTTTTCCATCTTTATGATGAAGCTGATTTTGAAATAGTATGTGCCAACTTACATAGTAGCGATCAAATAGAACCAGCGTGGCTGCAACAGAGTACGATTCTACAATCCGCTCATGGAGTAAATATAGGAGTTATCGGTTTAACGGCACCATTTAATGCCTTTTATCAGTTACTAGATTGGTATGTATCACCTCCATTTGAACAGTTACAACAGGTGATTGATAATGTGAAAAAACAGGCAGACATTGTCGTTCTGCTATCGCATTTAGGGTATAGTGAGGATCAAGAAATTGCCAAAAACTTCCCTGATATTGATGTTATCATCGGCGGACATACACATCATCTGTTGCGTAATGGCGAGTATGTTAATAATACATTAATAACTGCTGCCGGAAAACATTGTCATTATGTAGGAGAAGTTATTCTAACTTGGGACCATGATGAGCATAAACTGAGTCGTAAAGAGGCATACGCGTTGAATATAACTCATTTACCAAAAGATAAAACTACAGAACGAAGAATAGAGCAATTATATAAACAAGCTACTACCATTCTTGCTAAACCGATTATAGAATTAGCATATCCTTTAGAGGTAAATTGGTTTCAGTCAACGCCAATATTGCAGGCTTTAACAGAATCTATTAAGAAACAAACAGAGGCAGATTGCGCCATGCTAAATGCTGGACTCCTATTAGAAGGTTTACCTGCTGGTAAAGTGACTTATGGTGATGTACATCGCATTTGTCCGCATCCGATAAATACATGTGTCGTAGAGTTGAATGGTGACGAATTACTGGAGGTAATAAGAGCATCACAAACAAAAGAATTTATGCAATTACAATTAAAGGGTTTTGGTTTTCGCGGAAAAGTATTAGGTAAAATGGCGTTTGCTGGACTTGAAATGGATATGGAGGAGTTAAAAAATGGGGAGTACTTTGTAAAACAGGCATTTTTAGGGTCTTATCCATTAGATCCAGAAAAAACGTATACGGTTGCTACTGCGGATACGTTTACATTTGGCAGGCTGTTACCTGAAGTTGCTAAATCAGAAATCAAACAATATTATTTACCAGAATTCTTAAGAGATATATTAGTTTATACATTAAAAGAAGGATTTAAGGATTAAGCGTTTAGGCTTTTGTGACAATAGGCCCTTCATTTGCATATAGATATGAAGAAGAGAATGAAGGAGGCCATACACGTTTATGATTACAGTAAACCCGCTAGAAGTAGATGGAATCTTTTTTACGGCTATCGTTGTAGAATTACCAAAAACGAACTTGTTAATTATTTCGAATGAAGTCGGTTATATCATGTGTGCAGCTCTAGATGTGGATATATTAAATGAAAAATTAGCAGATCGAAAGGTAGTAGCTGGTCGTGCGGTAGGTGTTCGGACAATTGATGAGCTTTTGCATGCACCGTTACAAAAAATAACAGATGCATCCAAGCAATATGGTTGGGAAGAAGGAATGATAGGGAAAGATGCATTGATCCGAATCTCTTAGCTGTCGAGACAGGGAAAAAATTATTACTTTATTCACATCGTAATCCGAACGAATCAGTTCAGATTATTTGTTTACTCGTGCTCACCGCTCCAGCAAAATATTACGCTTTTTGCGGACATGGCTTCAGCTTCCTTGGGTAGCAAAGAGCGTTTTGCTGCGCGGGGTCTTTAGCTTGCGCTGTTCCCACAGGATATGGAAGACTTCGGTAGCGATACATCGTACACAGAAAAAACGCTCTGTTTTCAAAGCGCCTTCGGATTTTGATTGCGCCATGTAGTAACATTTTGTTTTATCGTTCGGCTTTTGGACTAACTATTTTCGTTTCGTACCAGACACTTTTTTACATCCTACGACCTACCATATAATGATGAATACGTTTCTTAAGAATCATAGATTTATAAAGGAATAGGTATAGATATTTCACGTATGTTCTGGTACTATTTGATTAGATTTATGTTAAAATAAGTGGATTTATGTAATTGAATGGGTGTAAATAACTATATATGTGTATTAGGAGAACATAATGAGACTTGCTAATACAAGATCAATAGAACCAGGCGCTATTCTAGCAAAAACAATATATAATGAAAGTGGCGTCATTCTGGTAAATAAAGGTGTTGCCTTAACAAAGCAGTTTCTTGATAGACTAGTAAAGCACGGGATTACATACATTTATATTGAGGATGAAGAAATGAAGGATATAGCGGCAATGCCGACCATTTCAAAATCACTCAGACGAGAGGCTTCAGAAACGATTAAGGAAGTATTTCTTTCCCTACAGCATAATGGATTGACAAACCGATCTTATATCCTTGATCAAAAAGGATCGGAACTTTCAGTGATTGTTCAGCAAATCACGAATGAGCTGCAACAAAACGAACAGTCATTATCATTATTAACCGATATGATTGTATCGGATAATTATATATTTCAACACTCTTTAAATGTAGCCATTTATGCACTGGCTATTGGTGTTAAGTTAAAGCTATCTAATAAGCAATTAGAAGAAATAGGGATGGCAGCAATGCTGCACGATGTTGGAAAGCTGTTTATTAGCCCAGATATATTACAAAAACCAGGAAAATTAACAGAAGAAGAATTTAAAATTATTCAAAACCATACAAGAACGGGATACCGTTTTCTTGTAGGTCAGGATAGTGTACCTTTTGTTGTATCACTTTGTGCCTTACAGCATCATGAACGGTTGGATGGATCAGGCTATCCACTTGGAATAACTTCTGAATCGATACATAAATATGCAAAATTAATAGGGATTGCAGATGTGTTCGACGCAGTTACAAGTAATCGTGTATATCGTGATGCCATGCTTCCTCACGAAGGTTTAGAAATCTTATATGCCGGATCTGGACAATTATATGATAGAGAAATGATTGAAGCGTTAAAGAGTTCTATTGTTGTTTATCCAAATGGTATTATGGTTGATCTAAATGATGGGAGACAAGGTATTGTTGTAAAACAAAATCCGCATGTTTGCGACAGACCAATTATTCGAATTAACAAGGAGCAAGGGAGAAAATTAGCTAAACCATATGATGTTAATTTAGCTAACGTACTAAATGTGGTGGTTTTCTCATGCAAAATAGATTGAGATTTTTTACATTCTAACCTTCTTGGAACAAGCATATGTTTGTTCCAAGGGGGTTTTTAGATGGGTAGACGATCAGGATTAAAGATAAAAGCAACTTCTCCAGCTAAGGCGATTTTTTTAATGACTTCAATTACATTTGTCATATTAACCTCCCTTAGTATTCTAATAGTAGATAAAGGGATAACTCCTCCACTGATGGAGATAGCCAAAAGGAAGACAGTTGAATTCGCGACTAGAACGATTAATGAAGCTGTGAAGTCAACGGAAAACATAAGCTTTGAAGACTTAATGGACGTTAGTAAAGATGAAAATGGATATCCTACCATTGTTGGTTGGAATGCTTCAGCAGTGAGCAGAGCATTGCGAGCTGCTACCATTAGAGCGGAATACTTTTTATACGGAATGAACAAAGGAGAAATGTTAAATACGGATGATCCAGATATGGAACCAAAGGATTACGGAGATTCAGCAAATGAACTTGCTGACAAAGATCCAACGGTAGTCGAGATTCCCATCGGTCAAGTGACCGGAAGTACTATTTTAGCTAATTTAGGACCCAAAGTCCCTGTTCATTTTGAAATTGTTGGCAGTATTCAATCAGATATAAAATACGAAATGAAAGAATTTGGTATTAATGCTGCATTGTTTGAAATTTATATACCGGTTACCGTTAATGCACAGATTGTCGTACCATTTACGACCGAGCCTGCGGAAATTACAACGAAGGTATATGTTGACTCAAGGGTACTTATGGGTGATGTTCCAGAATTTTTTGGTGGTGGAGAAGGAAGTAGTGGTCCAAACATAGCCGTTCCCAAGGATGACTTGAATATTGATTAAGTACTTGTTATAATAATTATTATTAGCTAGTTGAATATTTAAACCTTATCAGATCGGTGAGGTAGAGGTGCAATGGATATGATTAATCAGTCGGAGGATGACAACGATGATGATTGATGAAAGGATGTATTGCCGAAGCATAATAAGTGTCTTCCTTATTATTGCTGGTGTGCTTTTGAATAAGAAGTATACTGTCATGCAAGAAGCAATGTGCATGGAGAACTACTGATCGAAATGGAGGATAACGTATATTGTAAAGGCAATGGTAGGTTATTTTCTATCATTGTCTTTTTGTGTTTACAGAGCCCCCATTCTCTGACGCAGCCCCGTTTTCCACGTATCCCATTTTCTTGAACAGTATGTTTTCTTTCATTATTGCAAACAATCATAGTGGAGGTTACAACAATGGAAGGAACAATTTTTTCCCTTATTCCTGCAATATTAATGCTCGTATTGGTATTAGTAACGAGAAATGTATTATTATCTTTAGGAACTGGGATTGTAGCAGGAGCACTTCTCATTCATGATTTTTCAATATGGGATTCCCTAAAGGAAATAGGAATTATTATTTATACTATATTTATATCGGAAGGCTCGCTAAATACAGGTAACCTTCTGTTATTAGGATTTTTACTTTTATTAGGAATAATGACAGCTTTTCTCCAAGCTTCAGGTGGGAGTCGAGCCTTCGGTGAATGGATGATCAAACGTGTAAAAACAAGAGTCGGTGCGCAAGCAATGAGTGCGGTGCTAGGTATTATCATTTTTATTGATGATTATTTTAACAGCTTGGCTGTAGGGCAAATAGCAAGACCCTTAACAGATCGACATAAGATTTCACGAGCAAAGCTAGCCTATATTATTGATTCAACTTCGGCACCAGTTACGGTAATATCACCGATATCGAGCTGGGGAGCATATATCATTGGTATTATTGGTGGCTTATTTGTAGCAAATGGCATCACAGATATAGGACCTTTAGAGGCGTTTATTAAAATGATCCCATATAATTTATATGCATTAGGAGCCATACTACTTGTGTTTTTAGTAGCCTACTTAAAGATGGATATTGGCCCGATGAAAGCACATGAGCAAAGGGCAATTCAGACAGGAGAATTACTAAATCCTAAGCAGGATAGAGTACCGGGAGATTTAACCGATACGTTTGCAGCACATACAGATGGGAAAATCTATCATCTTCTTGTCCCAATTGGTGTTTTGATTCTTGCTACTGTGGTATCCATGCTTGTTACAGGTGCAAATGCAAGCGATGGTAATGTTAGCATTATATCCATTTTTGCAAATACGAATGTTAATCTATCGCTATTTATTGGTGGTACAATCGCTGTTTTAACATCATTTGTTTTTCATGGATTACAAAGGAAACCGAAAAGCAACGCAGGAAAAATTATTGTAGAAGGTTTGAAAACAATGCTTCCTGCTATTTATATACTATTATTGGCCTGGACAATTGGTTCAGTGATAGGAACATTAAAAACAGGGGAGTATTTAGCACAAATTGTAGATAATGCTTCGATTAGTCCGGCATGGTTACCGTTGTTATTCTTCTTGATTGCAGGATTTATGGCCTTAGCTACAGGCACATCCTGGGGGACATTCGGTATCATGCTTCCGATCGCAGCTGAGGTGACAGTAATTACAGATATTTCTATGTTATTACCTTCTATGGCTGCAGTGCTTGCTGGTTCTGTTTTTGGTGATCATTGTACACCAATATCGGATACGACAATTCTATCTTCAACGGGTGCTGGTGCAAATCATATTGATCATGTCTTGACTCAATTGCCATATGCGATTTTGGCAGCTGTTTCAGCTGGAATTGGCTATCTTATAATTGGTTTCACCAATCAAGTCGTATTTCCTTTAATTGCTACACTTGTTATCGTCTTAGCTATTGCATTAATCCTGCACTTTTTATCGAACACAAAGTCATAATACGAGATCGGTGTTATGCTACGAATGATTATGTATCGGGCATGTAACATACAGTAAAATCGCCGGTTTAGAATAGAGACCAATAGGTTATACTCTTACGGTGCTTACAATAGAAAACTTCGCTTGTTGTAGTCAGTTTATCTTATAACATGGCGATGGTATTCTGTGGAAATAAAAACTTTAAGCTAAAATCCAAGCTGTCGGGAATTTTTTCTCGGCAGTATTTTTATATAGTAGAAAAAATATTGTCCAACTTTTAAAGCTACGAAATGAAGTCTTTGTTCTGTGTGGAGGGAATGTAGCTAGAAGCTTTGTACAAATACCCGAAGAATCTCTAGTGTTACGATGAGGAATCGAGTATTTTTTCTTCTGGAGAAGTAACGAATAACCTAATCTAAAAGCCTATAATAATTGTTTAAAAATATCTAATAACTATATATGCTGTTTTTTTGTTAATTAAAATTAGAAATATCTTGAAATTCAAATAATTCTTTGACATAGTATAAAAGTACCGTTATAATACAAACAGAAATATCTGAAAAAATAAAACTTTAAAAACATTCCTTAAACCAACTATTTTGGTAAGGAAGAGGGGGAGGTATTGTAATGGAAACTCGTTCACAATGGGGGACAAGAGCAGGGTTTATTATGGCTGCTGTGGGTTCAGCGGTTGGACTAGGAAATATTTGGCGTTTTCCAGCTGTCGCTTATGAGAATGGTGGAGGAGCCTTTTTTATCCCTTATCTGTTCGCACTACTAACCGCCGGTATTCCTATTTTGATTATGGAATTTACGATGGGACATAAATATCGTGGTTCTGCACCGCTTACGTATAAGCGAATAAATAAAAAGACAGAATTTATTGGCTGGTGGGCAGTGCTCGTATCGTTTGTTATCTCTACGTACTATTCTGTTATTATTGCCTGGGCAATATCCTATTCTGTTTTCTCAATTAATTTAAGCTGGGGAGCAGATACGGAAGGGTTTTTAATGAATGACTTTTTACATCGTACCGTAGAACCAGGACAAATAGGAAGTCTTGTACCAGGTGTACTTATTCCATTAATTATCGTTTGGGTTGTAGTTCTAGGTATTTTATTTAAAGGAGTTAAGAGAGGAATAGAAATTGCAAACCGCATCTTTATTCCCGCTTTAGTTATTATTTTCCTTATTATTGTTATTCGAGCAATTACATTAGACGGAGCTATGGACGGATTGCAAACATTTTTTTCTCCAGACTTCAGTAAAATATTAGATGGAGAAGTATGGGTGGCAGCATATGGGCAAATATTTTTTAGTTTATCGATTGCCTTCGCTATTATGATCACATATTCAAGCTACTTACCTAAGAAATCGGATATTACCAACAATGCCTTTATTACAGGATTTGGTAATTCAAGCTTTGAGTTACTAGCTGGTATTGGGGTGTTTTCTGCTCTTGGATTTATGGCAGCTCAATCCGGTGTAGGGGTAGAGGAAGTAGTCTCAGGAGGAGTTGGTCTTGCCTTCGTAGTTTTTCCGGCGATAATTAATGAATTCCCAGGACTGAATGGATTATTTGGCTTTTTGTTTTTCGCTTCATTGGTACTTGCTGGATTAACTTCATTGATGTCAATTACAGAGACATATGTTGCTGGTTTAACAGATAAATTCAAAATATCCAGATCAAAGGCAGTTTTATTTGGAGGTGGAATAGCCGCAATTATTTCACTTTTATTTGCGACTCAAGGTGGTCTGTTCTTCTTGGATGCAGCTGACTACTTTATTAATCAATTTGGAGTAGCGCTTATAGGACTTGTTGAAGTAGTGCTTATTGCATGGATTCTTCGTAAAGTAAAGGATCTAAAAACACATGCCAATGCTATTTCTGATATTCGCCTAGGTTGGTGGTGGTCGCTAAGTCTAAATGTTATTACACCTCTAGTATTGGGGTATATGATGTTCGATTTATTCCGACTAAACCTAATGAAGCAATTTGACACAGAAACTGGAAATTATGAAGGATATGCAGATATATTTATCGTATTTGGAGGTTGGTTTGTTGCAGCAGCAGCCCTTATTATCGGTATTGTCATGGCTGCTACTAAGTGGAGGTCCGAAGCTAAAGGTGTTAGTGAGCATTCAGAGGAGAGGGAGGCCAAATAACTATGACTGGCAGTGTCATTTTAGTGATGATTCTTAGTATGGTAATTATTTGGGGAGGATTAGCTGCAAGTGTTATGTATGCTGTGAAGAAATCAAAAGAAGTAAAATAAGAAGTGACCTTTTTATCGAATTTGTAGCAGAAAGACTTCCCTTCTCTAGTTGCTATAGCTAGGTGAAGGGAAGCCTTTTCGATTCTAACAGACCTTTGAACGCTTCAATTTATTATTTATTTTCTATCCAGTCTAGGCGAAGAAGTCATATAAGTTTAAATTGACTATCTTGTTAATCTTTTTGTTTCGCAATTCGTTCCCATTTACGTAAATAAGGGTATGGATCAAAGGACCATTCGCTTTTGCCGTTATCTTTGTACATACCATAATGTAAATGTGGAGGGAATTTTCCAGATGTTCCCGGCGGTCCATAACCTGTCGAACCAACACTCCCCAGTATATCTCCAGGCTTAACAACTTGACCAACCTTAATATCATCATCGTAACCGTTCATATGTCCATAATAATGATAAATATTATAAATATCACGAATACCGATTCTCCATCCTCCATAGAGATTCCAGCCCATCATTTCTATAACACCATATGTTGTTGATTTTACAGGTGTTCCATAATTTGCAAAAATATCGGTACCTTCATGAATTCGTAATCCGCCAAATCCTCTTCGGTCACCCCATGTGCTTCTATAACTATAATTGTGAGTTATAGAAACAGGAAAATCCCTATCCGTTAAATTAATATCTTGAAATTCCTTAAACACCTTTGCAGTGTTCATTATCGTCTGTACGGATAAATCCCGCTTATAATAATTCCATAATGCAATCTTTATATCATCCTTCGTTTGACCGTATTCAAGTAAATAATTTGCCATCGTATGAAGAATATCTTCCGAATTTCTCGGATCGGCTTTTTGATCACCATCGCCATCTTTACCCTTTCCATTGAAAAAGACGATTAATCGTTCATCCTTGATCATAGAAGAATTTCCTAATCCATACCATAATTCACGTGGCACCTCAATAGAGATAACTTTCTCATCATCTGAATCCTGTTTTTTGTTGCGCTCGTAATTATCAATTGCTGCGAAATAGTACCAAGGAATTTGACTTAAAGCTTCTGTTTTTTTGAATAATGCCATTCTTTTATCATAAATCGTTTTCTCTTCTGCATGTGCAAATGTATGCGGAAAAATCGAAAATAGAATTATGATCATGAAAAAAAAACGTTTTGCATACAAAATGTTTCACCCTTACCTTACACGCATATTTTCTTTACTTAATAACGTTATAAGTAGCTGATGTTCTGTATTTTTTGTCAAAGTAGTTCTGATTATACAATAAAATAAAAGGGACTAATTGGAATTCCAATCAGTTCCTTTCTGTTTTTGATTACATACCTTTATTACTACCTTGAGGTGATTTTTTCATTTCTTTAATAATGCTCTGAATTGTATTATCATAATCACCTTCTGTTGTACTTAGATTATGCAAACTGTGGATATCATTAATTAAACTTGTATTGTCCGAGACATATACTTTAAAGTATCTAGGCATAACTGACATTGCCGTACGCTTTGCCATATCCGCTGTTCTATCCTGATCATAACGGCCAGATTTTTGGTAAGCAATTAACACTTCTTCGTCCGTTACAAGTGTTGCGACTTCATCGAAAGCATCACCACGCAACATAATTCGCGTAATCATATTCGCCATTTCAGTACGGTCAATACTTACGGAATGATTTTTTTCTGTATTATTTTCCATTTGTTCTTTCGTATAACGCACATAGCCAAGTTTATCATCAGCACCATCTTCTGCCGGAGCTCGTAACTCTTGATTAGGATCTAATTCATTCCGTATTTGGTCTCTTTCATCAATAGCATTGTTATTATTTGCACAACCAGTAATGAGTAGCAAAGAAGTCAGGCCGATTGGTATAAGTGTTCTTGTTTTCATTGCTATCCTCCATTCAAAATATCTTTTCATCATTAGTTTGCAATTTGAGTTGAAAATCATACTATTTTATTTCTGGAGGGTTTTTCGAAAAGATGATAAACTGTAGACACGATATATGGGGGGATTTATATGATAGAGCTGCAAGGGAAAAAATACGAGCTTGTGGAAAATCATAAAAATGGATTTAGTGAGGATATGTTAAAAGAACGGTACTCAGATATATTAGCTAAGTATGATTTTATTGTTGGTGACTGGGGTTATGACCAGTTACGATTAAAAGGCTTTTATGCAGATCAAAACCAAAAAGCACCTGTTGACAATAAGATCAGTGCCTTAGATGACTATTTATATGAATACTGTAATTTTGGATGTGCTTATTTTGTCCTTCAAAAAATTGCTACATAAAAAAGCAGTAGCTCGATGTTGCTACTGCTCTTTTCCAAAATCGCCATCAGGATTATTATGTGGGTCATGTGAGCCATCAGCCTGTCTAGGTAAGTCCTTATGACGTTCTCTATCAGGGTAAACAAAAGCACTATCCCGTCGTTGTCCTTTTTCCCAAGGAGTCGATTTACCTTCCACTAGAGCATATTCATTCATTGGAGAACCAAAAGATCCTTCTGGGAATTCCTCAGGAATTAACTTGTCGTGCATACTTTCCACATTGGTAAAGTTTGAATATGTCTTCTTTTTTTCTTTTGCCATCAACTAAACACATCCTTTTCACACAAAATACCAACAACTAATGTAAAGGTGTTGGTATTAGTTTTGACTATATAGTGAGTTGTATGGGTAGAAAATAAAGGCAGTTCGTATGAAATGATGCTAGGGATTAAAGCTCACAACGTTTATAGCCTCTGTATTTTTTTTCAAGCATTTTTCCTAATCGAAAAATTGCATCCTCATTTCCTGATTTACTTATAATTTGAACAGCAATTGGCATATTATTTTCATCATTTCCTACCGGTACGGTCAATGCAGGTAATCCCCAAACATTTGCATAGGCTACATATGGCATGTAAGTGAGAAATGTTCGCCGTATGGAGAATATTTGTCGATAGACTTTTCCATGCTTTAATGCTCCCGTATGATAAATTGGAAAAATGAGTAGCCTATTTTGTAAATACGCTCCCAGAATCTTGTCTCCCTGTAAAATCGTCTCTTCCATCTCTCGAATGCGGCTAATCGATGGTTTAAAAAGCTTTGCTCCAAAAATTGCTTTCGACAGATACGGATGAATCTTAGAGCGTTGCGTTAGTTTTTCTTTAAGAAAAGATTTCAAGAGAAAAGACCTGTCATTGTTAAATGCAGCTTTTTCAATTAATTCACTGCCATTACTTGAGAGCATTTCTTGCCATAATGTAGCGCAGTTATGATACATTGGAGGAATGCGTCGAAAAGTAGAAAACGATCTTGTTAGTACTTTTTCAATATCGTCTAACAGTCTTTTCGTTACTTCATTTAATGGTTGTTCCATATTACTAGGTAAAATTTCTATCTTAAAATTCTTTAGAGAGCAATCATCTATTTCATTTTCGGAGATGCTTGAATAGATAAGTTCCATATCCCGAACGGATTTACCCATTGGTCCAATGCTTAACATTCTATTTTGGATATCATTTGTAACAGCTGGAAAATGCCCATGAGCTGAAACCTGTTTAAAACCGGGCTTAAAACCAATAACGCCATTGAAGTGACTGGGAAATCGAATGGAACCACCAATGTCAGAGCCAATTCCTGCAAGAGCACCTCCTGCTGCTAACAGGGCTCCTTCACCTCCACTTGAGCCTCCACAGGTCCTATTGATATCCCAAGGATTGTTGGTACGACCATATAGTCGATTATCTGTTTCCTGACAAAAACATAAGGCAGGTGTATTTGTCTTACTTAAGATAATCATTCCAGCTTCCTGTAATTTCGATATAACTACTGCGTCTTTTCTAGAAATTAAGTCTTTTCTATGTTCTAGTCCACCAGTCGTTTTCATACCTTTGACATGAATGGATTCTTTTACACTTATTGGGACACCAAATAGAGGGGATAATGGCTCATTATTTTTTAAAAACATATCCAGCTCTTTTGCTTGTTGTAGCGCTTCAACGTACCGATTTTCTACTACTGCATTAATAATCGGATTTATTTGTTTTTGTTTTTCTATATAAACACTAACGATTTCTAACACTGAAAACTGTCTTTCTTTAATAGCATGGGATATAGCTGTAACATCTAAATTAAGTATATCTTCCTTGTTGGAAGAGATCACAGTTCCCATCATCCTTCATTCTCCTCGTATTTAAATTATGCATGAAATTTGCTGTAATTAAAGAACTTCATGTAGGAAGTTCCGAATTTCATCAGCTTCCATAGCTGTCTCATGGAAGATATGCTCTATCTTTCCTGGATCGTTTAAATCCTCTTTTCCTACTACTGTAAATCGATTTTTACGCAAATTGATAATGGTGGTTTTGCTTGGATCATCATCATTCTTTAAAAAAGCAAAATCATAACGCTGTAACTTTCCCATGAAACTTATATAACGCACTTCTTTTGTAACAGTTTCATCTTTAATTAATTCATACTTACTTCCCATCATATCCCTCTTTTCCGAATATTGACATTTTCCTTAACTATATCATGTTTTGCTCAATAATCCTATAATATATGGTATGATAAGATTGTAATTCATAATGGGGGTTTGTTACATGTATTTTGTAGATAGGAGTAAGATTCAGCAGACGCTTCAATACATGGACCAGGTCATCAATGTATTGAAAATGAACGCTCCAGAAACGTTAATCGATAAATTAAGTTTGGAAAGAGCTGTACATATAGTAATAGAATGTACATTAGATGTTGGAAATATGATGATCGATGGATTTATTATGCGTGATCCAGGTAGTTATAACGATATTATCGATATTTTGTTAGATGAACAGGTTCTTCCTAAAGATGAGGAAACTGCTTATAAAGAATTAATACAGCTAAGAAAAGTGTTGGTAACCGACTATACAAACATCGACCATAACAAGTTAATACATACGATTCAAGCTAATTATCATGTATATAAACAATTTTCAGCACATATAAGAGTGTACTTAGATAATGAACTAGGAGTAGCTAACGCTTTTTCAAATGAATCATAGGGGTGATACGTTATGAAACAAACACCTACGAAGCAAAAGCTATTGACGTTAATAAAAAAAGGACATGAAGTAACTATAACAGATGTGTTGCCTTTTTTTACGATTTCGGAAATTGCTGTTCGAAAGCATATACAATCTCTAGTGCGGGATGGATTTATCAAGAAAAATAGTATAAAGCAGAAACTAGGAAGACCATATTTTACTTATGAGCTTACAGAGAAGGGGCATGGATTATTCCCAAATCAAAACGAAAAACTGCCATTAGAGCTGCTTCAGGATCTTGAGTATCTTCAAGGTAAGAGAGCGGTTGATGATTTACTTTGGCAAAGAATGCTGCGGGAACGGAATCAGCTAGAGGATTTCGTAGGTGACAGTGACTTTGATGGTAAGGTTAAAGAAATGGCTAAGTTTCAAGATGGAAATGGATATATGGTAGAATTGAAAAAGGTAGATGTAGGACACTATGAAATGAAAAATTATCATTGTCCGATTTCTGCGTTATCCTCTAAATATACACAAGTATGTCAAAATGAAAAAGCAATGTATCAAGACATCTTTTCTACCTGTGAAGTTATTTCACATACATGTATTACTGATGGAAAACCTTATTGTATGTGGACAATAAAGCAGTTGGAAGAAAGGTGAAGGACTATATCTTTCTCCTGCAGTTGAATAAAGAAGACGTTGTCTGAGTGAGCAAGGTCGCTTGGACTTTTTAGTTTAGAAAGAAGGAATATTCATGAAACATGCGTATAAAGGCTATTTAATTGATTTAGATGGTACGATGTATCGAGGAAATGAACCAATTGAAGCGGCTGCAGAATTTATTGCTACATTAAAAACCAATAACATTCCACATGTGTTCGTAACTAATAACTCTTCAAAAACACAAGAAGATGTATCTACGAAATTAAATAAAATGGGGATTACTGCAACTGCACAGCAGATAGTGACAACGAGTATAGCTACAGCAAAGTTTATTCAAGCAAGAAAGAAACAAGCAAGATGTTATGTTATAGGAGAAGATGGATTACATCAAGCTATAGAAGAGCAAGGACTGACTATTACAGATCAGGATTGTGATTTTGTAGTTGTTGGCATTGACCGGAACATTTCATATGATAAGCTAGCAAAAGCTTGTTTGGCTGTCAGGGATGGCGCTACTTTTATTTCTACGAACGGCGATGTAGCGATTCCCAGTGAAAGAGGATTATTACCTGGGAATGGATCACTGACATCTGTAATTACAGTTAGTACTGGAGTAGCGCCAACCTTTATTGGTAAGCCAGAATCCATTATTATGGAGGAAGCCCTAACTGTGTTAGGAGTGAAAAAGGATGAAGCGTTAATGGTTGGCGATAATTATGCTACAGACATACGAGCTGGCATAGGTGCAGGGATGGATACATTGATGGTTTTTACTGGTGTTACTCCTATTAAGGAGTACCCAAACCTTGAAATCCAGCCGACCTATTATGTGCATAGTTTACATGAATGGCTTCAACATATTTAAGTAAACAGAGAGTAGAAGAACCAATGGTATATCTACTCTCTGTTTACTATATAAGACTTCGATATCTTCGTCTTTTATTCTCTTCTTGTATGCTAAAAGTGATGGCTTAATCTAGATTTTTTCTAATATAAGAAGAACTGCTTGACAGTCTAAGTTAAAAGTATGGTTTGAAGTTTCACTTTATCTAGTAACTTTCTTCATCAGTGGAATGTGCTAAGCGACTAGATGCCGCAGCTGCAATTGCACCTACAATATCATCCAAAAACGTATGACACTCTCCTGAGGATTTATCATTTAATTTTTGTAATATGCCAGGCTTTTGTTTATCAATGTACCCGTAATTTGTAAAGCCGATTGAGCCATATACATTGACGATTGATAATGCAATGATTTCGTCTACACCATACAAACTTTCGTCAACCTCAATGGTTTTTTGTAGCGGCTGCTCTAGCTGTTTCTTTTCTGTTAATACATCTAATTGAATACCTGTCAGGATGGCATTTTGTACTTCTCTTTTTGTTAGAACACGATCAACATTATGTCTGCAAACTTCTATTGTTAAATCATCATGGTACTTAGACTGTAGATAATAAACGAGTTCTGCTATATCATCAATCGTCACTCCACGTTCAGTAAGCCATTGTCTAGCTTTAACTTCTAATTCACTCTGATTTGTCTCTTGACCCATCATGTAACTTCCTCTCTTTTTATAGTTTTAAGTAAAGAAGGTAACTTTTCAACATACAATTAGTATAAATACCCAGAGGAGGGATCTACTTGTCTTATGAAAAGTGGCTTTATGAAAATTACAACATTCAACCAGAAGAAAAAAGATGGATTGACGGCAAAGAATGCTTTAAATCTGGAGAATATGTTTATTTTACCATTTCTATTGATAACAATGAAATTATTTATATGGAACAGGCGGTTGTAGCTTATTATTTAGCGGAAGACTACTATACACATATGGCAATTCCAATATCAAATAATCAAGGAGAATGGTTTACAGTTTTTCAGGATACGCAGCTTATGGTTGTTCAAGGCAAACTTTCATATAGAGAGATTACTCTATCTGATGGAAAATTACTAGCCGAATTTCATCAGATTGGTAATGCTTATGGATATGAACCAAAGGCTATTTCCAGCTATGGACAATGGAAGGAATTATGGATCGATAAAGTGAACACATTAGAGAATCATCTTGAGCAGAGAGCACGTGAAACCCCTTCAGCATATTACCGTCTAGTAATGGATGTACTTCCTTATTTCATCGGTATAAGTGAAAATGCAATTCAATATATTCGTGAAAGTGAACAGGAACAGCGATTTTATGAAGTAGATCAGGGAACGATTGCTTTTCGAAGATATACAAATCAACTGATAAAGCCCATTATGTGGCCAATGGAATTAGTTTATGATCACCCATCGAGAGATATTTCTGAATTTTTAAGACAGCACATCTTAAACAAAGATCCAGGTGCAATTTCTTCCAATTTTTTAAATGATTATCAAGCGATCAGACCATTATCTGTGTTTAGCTGGCGTTTAATATATGCAAGGTTACTTTTTCCTATTCATATTTTTGATTTTTTGGAATGGAATTTAACATCTGAAAATGACGATGCACTCGAGCAATTCAAGCAATTACTTCAAACACAATCAGAATATGAAGAAAAGCTCGGGAAATTTTATAATCAAGTAGAGGTGGATTGTGATCTTCTGCAAATTCCTGTGGTACACTGGCTATAGAATGATGAACATAATTACGTATGGAGGTCATACCGTTGAAGAAACCATTGATTTATATTACACGGAAAATACCAGAAGAATTAATCGCCCCTTATACTAATAGCTTCCGTATAAAATTTTGGGAAAAAGAGAATGACCCAGTACCAGAAAATGTGTTGTTGCGAGAAATAAAAGAGGCAGAGGGATTAATTTGCATGTTAAGCGAACAGATTAATCAGCAGTTGCTAGATGCAGCTCCTCATTTAAAGGTAATTGCGAATTTAGCGGTAGGTTTCGATAATATTGATATGGAAGCAGCAAAGGCTAGAAATATTGCTGTAACTAACACACCAGATGTGCTGACCGAAACAACTGCTGATTTAGGGTTTGCCCTGTTAATGGCCACTGCAAGAAGGCTTATGGAGGCAAATGATTATATACGGAAAGATAAGTGGGACAACTGGGGGCCGTATTTATTGGCGGGATCCGATATTCACCATAAGACAATTGGGATTGTAGGTATGGGAAGAATTGGGCAAGCAATTGCAAGGAGAGCCAAGGGATTTGAAATGGAAGTTTTATACCATAACCGTTCTAGAAATGTTGAAGCGGAAGAACAGCTAAATGCCACTTATACAGATTTCGATACGTTGCTTCACCATTCAGATTTTGTGGTATCTGTTGTGCCTTTAACTGGTGAAACGGAGCAATTATTTAATAAGACTACCTTTCATAAAATGAAAGATACTGGTATTTTTATTAATATTTCTAGAGGTGCAGTAGTAGATGAAACAGCGTTAGAGAATGCTTTAGTAACTGGAGAAATAAAGGCAGCTGGATTGGATGTCTTTGTAGAGGAGCCTATTCATGCTGATCATCCATTAATGCAGTTGAAGAATGTTGTTGCACTTCCACATATTGGTTCGGCGAGTACAGAAACACGAACTGCTATGTGGAAATTGTGTTTGGATAATACGCTTTCTGTATTAACAGGCGGTCAGCCGAAGACGCCTGTTTGGTAAAATAGATAGGAACAAAAGCGCAAGCGCTCGATTAGAAATGTAGCGACTGGAGCGAGTCGTGAAGTCATCTAGTTCTGGGCGCTGGAACTGGACGCGGCTCAATATTTCCTAGACAAAAATAAAGAAGGCATCCTTATCGTTGGAGGCCTTCTTTGTATAGGATAAAATATAATTATTAGCTATGTTATCGATTTAGTTTGTTTTAAAATACTTGCTCTATTTCTGTTACTCCAGGTACTTCGGCCATTAAGGCGCGTTCAATCCCAGCCTTTAATGTAATGGTAGAACTCGGGCAATTCCCGCATGCACCCATCAGACGAAGAAGCACAATGCCGTTTTCATCTACATCGATTAACTCCACATCGCCACCATCACGTAGCAAGAATGGACGTAATTTATTTAATACTTCTTGTACTTGGTCTCGCATTATCCATCTTCTCCTTTCTTCTATCTATTATAGAACGGATTCTTCAAAAAATCTATGGCATAATTGAAACTGATAATCATTTTTATTTTATCTTTAGATAAACATTTTGTAAAATAAAAGATATCGTATAAAGGAGGCTAGATGGGATGAAGCAAATAAAGATAACGGTATATGGGGCAGAACAGATTTGTGCGAGCTGTGTTGGCGCACCAGGCTCTAGGGATACTTATGAATGGCTACAAGCTGCTATTGGTCGGAAATATATAGATGATCACCTAAAATATGAATACATAGATATTGATCAACCTCCAAATGTGGAAAAGCATCAGGCATTTATTGAAAAGATAGTGCGTGATGATTTATTCTATCCCATTGTCATGATCAATGACGAAATGGTTGCTGAAGGTATACCGCGGTTAAAAACAGTTTATCATGCATTGGATAAACATAACATTCCATTACAGAATAAATAGAAACGAGGAAACGAACATGAAAATCCCTTTTACGAAGATGCATGGACTTGGAAATAGCTATATATATATTGATTTATTCCAGCATAAATTAGAGGAAGCAATGCTGCCAGCATTAGCGCAAAGCGTATCTAATATGAACACAGGAATAGGGTCTGATGGTATCATTTTAATTCATCCCAGTGAAAGAGCGGCACTAGGTATGCGGATATTTAATAAGGATGGTTCAGAAGGGCAGAGTTGTGGTAATGGATTAAGGTGTGCTGCGAAGTATGCCTATGAACATGGAATTGTTGATGTCACTCAATTTCAAATAGAAACGAAAGCTAATATTGTAGAGGCAGAGGTTCAAATACAGAATGATAATGTGCAGCTTGTAACAATTAACATGGGGAAGCCACAGCTTAACCGAGCGGACATTCCAATGATAGGCAGTGAAACAGAAAAAGTAGTAGCAGAACAATTTAAAATAATGGATCAGCAGCTTAAAGTAACAGCGGTATCTATGGGCAACCCGCATGCTGTTTTTGTTGTTGACAATATTGATGATGCCCCTTTAGTAGAATTAGGACCATCAATTGAAAAGGACAAACGGTTCCCACAGGGGATAAATGTAGAATTTATTGAGGTGCTTACTCCTACTGAAATAAATTTTTGTGTATGGGAGAGAGGGTCTGGTATTACACAGGCTTGTGGTACTGGTGCTTGTGCGGCAGTAGTTGCAGCCGCGTTGAATGATTTGGTTAACCGTAATGAACAAATAACTGTTCATTTACCAGGCGGCGATTTGTTTATTAAATGGGATGATCAGGGCTATGTCTGGATGACTGGAGGAGCAGAAGTTATAGCTACAGGAGATTATTACTATGACGATTGAGTATCATCAGTTGAATCCTATTCAAGGACTTTGTATACTTAAAGAAGATAAGCAATCATCTTAAAGGGAGGTCCATGAGATGGCTATTAATATTACCGATCATGCTAGTAAGCAGATTCAAAATATGATGAAAGAAGAGTCTGATGGTGCCTATTTGCGCTTTGGTGTAAAAGGTGGCGGATGTAGTGGGTTATCCTATTCACTAGGTTTTGAATACGAAATAAATGAAGAGTTAGATACAACGAAAGAAATTAATGGAATACCAGTTGTTCTCAATAATCAGGATATTCCTATAATTGAAGGAACAACGATTGATTTCAAACAAAATATGATGGGTGGCGGATTTAGTATTGATAACCCGAACGCTATCGTATCTTGTGGTTGTGGATCATCTTTTAGAACAAAAGATAAGGCAGGCGCGCCTGGCGATTGTTAGAAAAATAGCTGAAGCAATAAGTTGCTTCAGCTATTATTTATATCTATCTATAGTTAGTATCTTAAAACATGCTAGTTGAGTGTTTTGGTTGAATTCTGGCTTTCGGATCAATATATTGTTTTGCATTATTTATAGCCGTAGGACCTTCGCCAAATCCAGTTGCAATGAGTTTCACTTTTCCAACGTATGTGCAAATATCTCCAGCAGCATAAATCCCTGGTATATTGGTTTCCATTTTTGAATTTACTACGATACTATTCTTTTCAATTTCGAGTCCCCAGTCTTTAATTGGTCCTAGTGTAGAAACAAATCCATAATTGCATAAAACGGCATCGACATCCAATGTGATTTCTCGGTCACCTTTTACTTCTTCCAAAACGACTTGTTCAATACGCTCATTTGCAACGATATTTGATGGTACAAACGGTGTTAGGATTTCTACGTTCGATGCATAAAGCTTTTCCACACTGTGTTCATGGGCTCGGAATTTATCACGACGATGCACAAGAGTTACCTTTTCGGCAATCGGTTCTAGCATAAGCGCCCAATCAACAGCTGAGTCTCCACCTCCAAGTAAGACAACACGTTGATCCTTATATTGGTTCATATCTTTAACATGGTAATGGAGATTAATGTTTTCAAATTTATCGCATTGATCTATGTCTAAACGTCGAGGCTGAAAAGCTCCGTTTCCTGCTGTAATAATGATCGTCTTTGTATAATGTACTTCCTTTTTATTGGATGTTAATTTGAACGTTCCATCTTCAAGCCTTTCTACATTTTCGATTGCCTGTTCTAAAACAATTTCTGGATCGAATAAGTTTGCTTGTTCCTCTAAGTTATCTACTAATTCCTGTGCTCTAACCTTAGGGAAACCAGCAACATCATATATATATTTCTCTGGATATAGAGCAGTTAATTGCCCGCCAGTGTGTGGTAAACTTTCAATTATTTTAACACTTGCCTGACGCATACCGCCATAGAAGGCTGTGAATAAACCTACGGGACCTGCGCCGATGATAGTAACATCATAGACTTCTTTGGTCACAATAATTCCCTCCACTTCCGATAAAATTTAGTATACCATTGTTTATAGTACCATAAATTCCCCTTAGTAGAACATGAAAGCACTCTGTAACTTACTATTAAGAAAAATTTAATAATTGGGGAAACAAAAGAAAGGGTTGAAATGTAGATAGAAAAAGGCTACTATTATCAAGGATGTTTATTACGATTATGTGACAACGACATTATAAATCTATTAATTTTTCTATCCACTTGGTAAAGTAGCCAAGTTTTTTCTAATGACTATTAAGTGAAATATGTCACAAACGTACAAAATAGTAAAAAAATGGAAGTGATTAGAATGAAAAAACCGAATATAGTAATTCTAGGTGCTGGCTACGGTGGCATGATGACTACAGTTAAATTACAAAAGACATTAGGAGTAAATGAGGCAAATATAACACTTGTGAATATAAATGATTATCATTACCAAACCACTTGGCTTCATGAAAACGCAGCAGGAACCTTACATCATGATCGAACTCGTATACAGATTAAAGATGTAATAAATATGAGTAAGGTGAAATTTGTTAAAGATAAAGTTATTTCTATTAAGCCAGATGAAAAGAAAGTTAAACTGGAAAATGGCCAATTAGATTATGACGTATTGGTAATCGGGCTTGGATTTGAAGCAGCAACCTTTGGTATTCCTGGCTTAGAAGAACATGCGTTTACAATTGGAAACATTAATAGTGCTCGCCTTATTCGCGAACATATGGAATATAATTTTGCTTTGTATCACAACGAATCAGAAAAAAACCCCGCACGATTAAATATTGTTGTAGGCGGTGGTGGGTTTACTGGAGTTGAATTTCTAGGTGAGCTTGCAAATCGTATTCCTGAGCTTTGCGAAGAATATGATATTGATAAAAATTTAGTACGAATAATTAATATTGAAGGATCACCTACTATTTTGCCTGGGTTTGATCCACAATTAGTAGAATATGCGATGAATTCATTAGAATCACGCGGAGTTGAATTTGTTACTGGAGCAATGCTTAAAGAATGCACAGCTACTAGTGTTGTTTATGAAAAAAATGGTGAAATAACGGAAATTCCAACACTAACAACGGTATGGGCAGCTGGTGTAAAAGCAAACGCTCTTGTTGAGAAGTCCGGTTTTGAAAATAATCGAGGCAAAGTGGCAGTAGAAAAGGATATGCGAGCGCCAGACTATGATAATGTATTTGTAATTGGCGATTGTGCACTTATTATGAATGAACAAACGGGGAGACCTTATCCACCAACAGCACAAATTGCTATTCAACAATCAGCCGTAGTTGCCCATAATGTAAAAGCGTATATTCAAGGCGGAGAAATGGAGCACTTTGAACCGGAAATACTTGGTACAGTAGCTTCTCTAGGCCATAATGATGCGATAGGGGTTATATTTAACGATCAAAAATTGTTTGGCTGGAAAGCAACTGTGATGAAAAAGATAATTGATAATCGGTACTTATTGAAATTAGGTGGACTAAGTTTATTAATGAAAAAAGGAAAGTTTAACATTTTTTATTAAGTGTGGATGTAGCAAGGACAGTGCCACTGTCTTTGCTTTTTTTCTAAATTCATTTAAAATGGAAAAGGGAAAAGAAATTGTTTATACATAATAATGTCTAACTGCTTGTTAGGTGAGTAAAGTTGCGAAGGGAGCCACCTGTTTTGATTCAATTAGTAGTGTCGATTATATTATATTTTGTCATCTTTTTTGGTATTGCATTTATATTGAATATGTTATTACGAAGAACATGGTTGATGGCATTTTTATATCCATTTGTCGTATTAATTATTGTAGATAATATGTCTACAATGGAGTATTTAAAGGCACCAGGATCTGCATTTTCAGAAGCTTTTTCCAGGCTAATGCAAATCACTCCAGTTGATATTGCCATATTAGTAGCAGGATTTGCAGGTACAATTGTGTCTGGAATCATTATTAAGTTATTAAGAAAAAGTGGATATCAAATGTTTTAAAAGCTTTATTTATAACAAAGAAAAAGAGATAAGTGGATTTATGATCAGTAAATCCGGACTATAATCCGAGTATATTTATTTTCGGAAAGTAGTTCGGATTGTTTTTTTGAAAGGAATAATTCTCTAGTTACTATACATGCATAACTGGTATTAAGATTTTAGTTCGTTTATAAATAAACAAACATTACGATTATAAATTTAAAGTTTTCATATTTATCTAAAAAATTTTATGTGGTTTTGTATATTTTTTGATTAATTGGAAATGCTGAACTGGTAGGAAAAAGGAAACCTTTGTTGGGAGTTTTGTCCATATCAACTATCTGTCCTGAGTCAGGGAAGAGCTTGATTTACTGGAACTTTCTATAGACTGTACAAAGGTTCACTACCAGAGAGGTGTTATTTATGAATGTCAAAAGTTTTATTCGTAGAACAAGTTTAGTAATCTTAGCAATCGTAGCGTTTCTTACTACTATTTCGTCCATAACCAATGTATCTTTTGCAGAAGTAGAGGTGTGGTCCAAGCTGAAATCACCTGCTGTTCATATGATTAAGGAAGCAAAGGCGTCTGATTCTTCCCTTAGGCATACGGTATTACAAGGGAAATCATTGAATCATCTAAAGGAGAAGAAGCGCTATATTTCTAGTGAGGAAATTGAAGGTGCAGAGACATTAGCTGATGTAATTAATTTTGAACAGTATCCAAGCGCAAATGTTGTTGCAACAGGATATACTGCTGGAATTGAGTCAACAGGAAAGACACCAGATCATCCGGAATATGGGATTACTTATTCTGGGGTCAAGGTAAAAAGAGATTTGTACTCTACGATAGCAGCAGATCTTAATGTATATCCTATCGGCACTATCTTATTTATTCCTGATTATGGATTTGGAGTTGTTGCTGATAAGGGCAGTGCTATTAATGGGAATAAAATTGACCTTTATTATAATACGGTCGAGGACGTATACAGTCAGTGGGGGAAAAAGAAACTTGATGTATACGTGATTGAAAAAGGTAATGGTAAGCTTTCGGAAAAGAAATTGGATGAATTAAATGAGAATCAAGCTTTACAAGTATTTAGGCAGGAAATAACGGATAGTTAAAAAAGTATAATTAGTTAAAATAGGTCAACAGAAGTTTATGTATTTTATCAGCTAATAGTGCTTTTCCAATAAATAGTTTAAAAGCAAAAAAGCCGAACAGATTCGAAGAGTTCTGATGGTACCGCTCCCTGAAGTTAGAGTAATCTAATTTCAAGAGATCAGTACCAAATATTTCGAATGATAGTTCGGCTTTTGCTTAAACTAAAATACTATTGCTCCAGCATGAATTAATTTAGCAATGCATTTAAAATGAATGCAATCGCTACACCTGTTAATCCGCCAAAAAATACTTCGATCGGCTGATGACCTAATAATTCCTTTAGTTCTTGGCGTTTTTCAAATTGCTTTTTATTTGTCCAATCTTTTGCTCCATCAATAAATAGCTGGAAAT
This sequence comes from Virgibacillus sp. M23, assembly GCF_034190895.1. NCBI lineage: Bacteria > Bacillati > Bacillota > Bacilli > Caryophanales > Bacillaceae > Virgibacillus > Virgibacillus sp. M23. The sequence continues at coordinate 78,205 of NZ_JAWDHA010000006.1, forward strand.
CTTTAATTAATTGATTTAACACGATGGCTTGCTCCCCGGCCTGTCTTCTAACACCAGTAGCATCAAACATGATGATCACACTAAATACACATGAGATAGCAAACATGGTAGAGGAAACTCCTTCTACAATACCTACACCTGTTGTTAATGCAGCTACAGCAGCTGAATGACTGCTTGGCATTCCTCCAGTACTAAAAGCTAAATCCGGTTTAAATTCTCTTGTAACGATAAGCGAAATGGGAATTTTAACAACTTGAGCAAAAATTATTGCAGTTAGAGCAGCAAACAATGGGTAATTATGAAATAATTCCATGGTCGTCTAAACATCCTTTCTAAAGGAAAGTTTATCCCTTGTTAGATGACAATATGCATGGTATCTAATGCTATATTATCACATGAATGGCTAGTAATCAGGCGCACCAAAGAATTATTTTATAAATTTAGTATTTATCCAATTTTGGCTTGGCGAACTGCTGGAATACGTGTTGCAATTCTGACCATAAATAAAGCAGTTAAACCAGCAAAGGCGATATCCTTAATCAAGAATGGAATCATCGAAGCCCAAGCTAATGGATAAGTTATAGGAGCCGCTAACCACGTATTTAAGGCGACATACATATATGATACACCTATACCGTAATTAATGATGGTTCCAACGAGTGCAGCAAGTAAGTAATAAAAAAGAGAGCTTTCTTTCCGTTTATCGACCATCCATCCAGTAAAATAGGCTACAAAAATAAAAGATATGATAAATCCACCAGTTGGAGTTAATAATGCTGTAGGTCCCGCTGACAATCCAGCAAATACGGGAACACCAGCAAATCCGACAAGTATATACACTAGAACAGAAAGAGTTCCTAGCTTTCTACCTAACATTAATCCGGCTAATATGGCGAAGAATGTCTGTAAGGATAAAGGCACGCTTGTCCCGCCGATTGGAACTGCCAGCATAGGGAACCAAACCGTAATATTTGCACCTATAGCCATTAAAACAACAAATACGGCTCCATATGTAAGATCAATTGTTCGTAATCCTTTCATAATCTCATCCTCTCTGTATATGATAGTAATTGGAGAATGGATTTTTGTCAACCTCATTTTTTTTAGGTTAACAAAAATTGTGGCTGTTAAATGCTAGATAAACTATTTCTATGTTAGATAATTTCTTTAAGGAAGAAAAGTAGAGAGGAGAATAAAAGAGGTGGGTGTAGGCTCCCACCTTCTATGTTATGCTATTTAATCGCTGCCTCTAATGCAATTTCCATCATGTCATTGAAGGTTGTTTGTCTTTCTTCGGAGGTCGTCTCTTCACCAGTTAATATATGATCAGAAACTGTAAGAACGGAAAGAGCTTGGCGATCATACTTTGCTGCTAAGGTATATAATGCAGTTGTTTCCATCTCAATTGCAAGCACTTTATAAGCAGCAAGCTTTTCATTGATTTCTTTTGCGTTATCACGGTAGAACGTGTCACTTGTAAAGACATTACCTACTCGCAAGTTTAATCCTTTTTCTATTCCAGCATCATATGCATTTTTTAATAAATGGAAGTCAGCAAGTGGAGCGTAGTCTATACCACCGAAGGTCATGCGATTCATTTGTGAATCAGTGGTAGATCCTTGAGCAAGAATAACATCTCTAACCTTGACATCTTTTTGTATTGCTCCACAAGTACCTACGCGGATTAGTTTGTTTACATCATAGCTCTGGATTAATTCATTCACATAAATAGAGATGGAAGGAACTCCCATTCCGGTTCCTTGAACCGATACCCTTTCTCCTTTATATGTTCCTGTAAATCCATACATACCGCGAACGCTATTATATTGTGTTGGATGTTCTAAAAAAGTTTCTGCGATATATTTGGCACGAAGGGGATCACCTGGTAATAATATTTTGTCAGCAATTTCTCCTTGCTTTGCACCTATATGTACACTCATGTTAATTCCTCCTAGTATAAATGGAATACTTTCAAAATAACGTTATCATAAGCTATTAGGAAAGACAAATAGTTCTATAATTCATCCTTTCTGACAAATAATAGGTATAAACTATCGTATCATGATTGAAAATAGAAGCAGAAGTTGTTAAATCTTTGTCGATACATAAAAAACTGTAGCTTATCTGTTTCAAAAATGCTTATTATTGTATATAATATTATTAGTTCAGTTTTTCACTTAATAACATATGAAAAACCAATGTACTGTATGTACATAAAAAGATAATATCTTTGGAAGGATGAATGAGGATGAAAGAACAAAATTTTACAATTACAGCGGATACAGGAGTTCACGCACGTCCAGCTACACTTCTGGTAAATAAAGCAGGTCAGTTCGAGTCAGAAGTAGAAATCTCATACAATGAGAAGACAGTAAATCTAAAATCAATAATGGGTGTTATGTCCTTAGGAATTCCTAAAGGTGCAGAGATTAAAATTACCACTACAGGAACTGATGAGGAAGAAGCGCTTAAGGGTGTAGAGGAAGTAATTAAAGAGCATTTAGGTGAATAATAATTTAAAGTTATTTGTTAAATGTCCTTTATCATAAGGCTGAGACAAAAGAATGAAGAAACAATAAAAAACGAACGATAATTAATTGAAATTAATTATCGTTCGTTTTTTGATAAGAATCATTCATTTAGCACCTAAAATAAGCGAGACTCCGGTGGGAACAGCACGAGTCCGAAAATCCACTTGGTAACGTGTTTTTCTTTACCAAGTTAGCTGAGGCCGTGCCCGCGAAAAGCGCGTATATTTTCACGGTGTGGCGATGATGCTCTTATTGATAATATGATTATTCGTATTTTGGGTAAAGAAGTTGTGTTTTGTCCCAGCCTTTTTTACATATAGTGAAAAGGTGCTACCTTCATCTAGCACTGCTGATAGTAATGAATTAGCTAATCAGGCTTGGGTGTAGTAAATCTTTATAGCGTGAAAGTGGGCTTGGACCTCTTCTATATTTTGTCATAATACTGTTCTTCTAACCTATTTAAACACTCCAGTGCTGCTCTGTGATATGCAGTATCGTCTTTAAGCAGCTTTGCTCGATACGTTTCTACAGCTTCTTTTAATGATACTATGTAGTTAGGTATAGGATCTGGATATGAATGTACAGCTGGTTTTTTTACATTCATTTTTTCATGATGTGCAAGGGCTTTTCTTTCATGGAAGAAAACCCCTTCGGTTTGATTCGGATTGTGCAAATCTCCTTGCATTGGATGCTTCTTAACAGCAAGGACCTCTACAACATAGCGATCTCCTTTATCGTCCATTACTTTACCGATATATGTTCCTGAGCGATAATGGGCTTTAACTGTTTCCCCTAGTTGAACTTCTGGCATATTTATCGTCCTCCTTACTATTATTGTGCCAAAAATGTATCCGTTTAGCGAACAAAATAGATCACTCATTTAGTTATATAGTGGAATTTGCTATAATAGCAAAGAAGGAAGTGAATGAAAATGATGCCATTTCTCTATTTCCCAGAGGATAAATCAGAATATATCCCAGCTGTAATCACTTTAGTCATCTTTTTAATTGCTGCTAGTATTGTAATGTATTTGTTCTATAAAAAATCTAAAAATGATGAGAAAAAATTTAATGAGCAATATAATGAGCAATTAAACGATAAAAATAATGAATAATGTGTACTAAATCTTCTTTTTTCATAGTCTACGAAATTATAAAATTTGAGCCTGTGGATATATATGGGCCTGTTGAGCCGCGTCCAGAGCCTTCAGGAACTAGGCGAGTTCACGAATAGCCCTACGGATAAATCATCATCGGTTCGCAAGCTCCGTGATTCCTTTATCTTCGTTGTCGTTCCAGTCGCTACATTTCTAATCGGGCACTTGCGATTTTGTCTTCCCGCATATAACTAGCAGTAAGAATCCCACTAAGCAATAAAGAGAAACCAATATGGATAAGAAGGGGACGAATGGCAGTAAATGTCCGATTGATTCAAAGACCTTTAGGTCCTAGCCTTGTGATACTAACAATCAGTGGAGGATAAATCAAACTTCCACTGATTGAAGTATCACTTTATCCCTACACAACGATTAGATTTTCTAAAATAGGTAAAGAATAAAGGGCAAATCAGTTAAAAGGAGACAATCGTATGCGCTGGTTATCCTTTATTCTAATTATGCTTTTAATAACAGGCTGCCAACCGAAAGATGAAAAGAGTAAAAGTGTTGATATGTATAATGCTTCTGGAGATATGCTCGGAACTATTACTTTTAATGAACAGTCAGGTGGCGTGAATCTTAAAGTAAAGCTTGAGGGTTTAGCTCCAGGATTCCATGGTATTCATATGCATGAATACGCTAAGTGTGAAGGCCCGGATTTTAAATCAGCAGGAAATCATTTTAATCCAGAGGGAAAAGAGCATGGACTCATGCATCCAGAGGGTGCTCATTTAGGAGATTTGCCAAATATTGAGGCAGATTCAGGAGGTTTGGTTGATGCAGATCTTATGCTTCCGGAAGCAACATTGTTGGATGGGAAAAATTCTCTGACAAGAGGGGATGGGACAGCTGTCATTGTTACAGAAGGAGAAGATGATGGAATGAGCCAACCTGGTGGTAATTCAGGCGAAAGAATTATATGCGGTACATTAACTAAAAACGAAAAACAAGAAGAATCTCCAACAGATCCTACGCAATATAATGAAAAACAGGAAGAATAGAGGACGAGACAAAAGATAAAGAAACTCCGAACAGTAATCCGTATACGGTTATAACCGGATTACAGTTCGGAATATTCATTTATATGGTGACGTATCTAAGCGAAAGGAATGGCGAAAATAGTGTAAATCTAGCAGAGGCAATATGGATGACTTCTGCAGATCCGCAAATGTCCGAAGAGCGGCACTGCTAAGCAGCTTCTAAGTTAGCGTGTTAGCTGGACCTGTGGAAAGGATTACCATACTTCAGTTTACAATAGTATGACCATTCGACTTGCAAATTCTCTGTTTAGCACAAACTCATTAATTATCTATTTTTTACAGCAGAAATGATTCGCTGCACTCCTTCTTCGAGGGTTGCTCGAGGGCAAGCGATATTAATGCGCATGAAAGTATCGCCTTCTTGTCCATAATCAACTCCCGTATTTAAGCCTACCCTTGCTTTTTTTATCATAAACGATTTGAGTTCTTTATGATCTAGCTTTAACGCACTACAGTCAATCCATAATAAGTAGGTTCCTTCAGAATCGATAACTTTTAATTCTGGTGTATGTTCTTCAAACATCTCCTTTACATACGTTTGGTGATTTTTTAAAAGATGCCGAAGCTCGTCAAGCCAACTTTCACCATGTGTATAAGCTGCCTCTAATGCAGTATTTCCCATTGTATTAAGCATATTAACACCTTGCTTAGCAAATTGAGCATCTAGTAATTCCCTTTTTTCTTTATTAGAAGTCACGACATAAGATGCTTGTAAACCAGCAAGATTAAATGTTTTGGATGGGGACATACAAGTTATGGTTTGTTCGGCGACTTCCTCAGAAAGTGACGCAATCGGTATATGCACTTCACCAGGGAATGTAAGATCTCCATGAATTTCATCAGAAATAATTAGAACATTGTGCTTCATACATAAACGAGCTAGCTCAGTTAATTCATCTTTTTTCCAAACTCGTCCTACTGGATTGTGCGGGGAGCAAAGAATAAACGCTTTAACTCCTTGTTTTAGTTTCTCTTCAAAGTCAGCAAAATCAATTTGATAATAATTGTTTTTATAGATGAGTGGGTTCTTCACAATCTCTCTTTGGTGACTTTCTATTACCTTATAAAAAGGCGTATACACAGGAGTTTGTATAATAATTTTATCTCCAGGCTCTGTAAAAGCTTGTACTGCCATATGTAGGCTTGTAACAACACCAGGACTAAATGATAGCCATTGCTGTTTGATATTCCATTGATGTCTTTGTGATAACCATTTAAGTATAGAATTCTTGACTTCATCATCAATCACCGTATAGCCGTATATACCATGCTGTGCTCGTTCAATTAAAGCTTGATTTACTTGTTCAGGAGCTTTAAAGTCCATATCTGCTACCCACATTGGTAATACATCTTCTGTTTGAAACATTGGTTTAAGCATATCCCATTTAACCGAACGTGTATTTTTTCTATTATGTTGCAAATCAAATATTCCCATTTGTGACCTCCTAGCTATTTATTTTTTATAGTATAACATTTCTTTCACTATACTTCTTATAATTAAACTAAAGAAATATGCCTTTTTAACAGGGGAGTAAACGAAGATTTATCCATAAAAAAAGCAAAGCGATATCGCTTTGCTTACAGGGGGAATACGAGAAAGTCTTACATTTGATAGTATACCCTGTTAAATAGAAATTTAAACCTAAATTGGTAAGTTTTTTGGAAAGCACTATAATCTTGATTCTAACTGTTCTTTTTCATCTTCGTAGCCAGGTTTTCCTAGTAGGGCAAACATATTTCTTTTGTAAGCCTCAACTCCAGGCTGATCAAATGGATTAACACCAAGTAGATAGCCACTTATGGCACACGCCTTTTCAAAAAAGTAAACCAAATAACCAAATGTATATGCATCGAGCTTTGGTATCTCTACAATTAAGTTAGGTACATTGCCATCAGTGTGTGCTAATAATGTGCCTTGAAAGGCTTTGTCATTTATTTCATGAATCGTTTTACTTGCTAAATAATTCAGGCCATCTAAATTATCTTCTTCCGCTTCTACCGTAATATCATATTTGGACTCATTTACGTGTAATACTGTTTCGAATAAATTACGACGACCTTCCTGTACATACTGACCAAGTGAATGCAAATCGGTAGAGAAATTTGCAGAAGATGGATATATCCCTTTATTATCTTTTCCTTCACTTTCTCCAAAAAGCTGCTTCCACCATTCAGCAAAATAATGAAGGTTTGGCTCGTAGTTAATAAGCATTTCTGTCGTTTTTCCTTTGTTGTATAGAATGTTACGAACTGCTGCATATTGATAACTAGGATTATTCTTGATTGATGGTTCTGCTAAATCGTTCATGGCTGCATGAGCACCGTTCATCATGTTATCAATAGAAATGCCGCTAACAGCAATAGGAAGCAAACCAACGGCTGTCAAAACGGAGTAACGACCACCAACGGCATCAGGGATCACGAAGGTCTCATAACCAGCTTGATCAGCGGAAGTTTTTAAAGCACCCTTCTCTTTATCCGTTGTAGCATAAATTCTGTCTTTTGCAGCTTCCTCACCATATTTTTCTTCTAATATTTTTTTGAAAATCCGAAAAGCAATGGCTGGTTCTGTTGTTGTTCCACTCTTGGAAATTACATTGATAGAGAAATCCTTATCTCTTAAAACATCCATTAATTCATGAATATAGGTTGAACTCATATGATGCCCAACGAAGATAATATGCGGCGCATCGATTTCTTGCTTCGATAAGTAGCTTTGAAAAGAATGATTAAGCATTTCAAGTGCAGCTCGAGCACCTAAGTAAGAGCCACCAATCCCAATGACTAATAATACATCTGAATCTTCGCGGATTTTTTTAGCACTTGCTTTAATTCGAGCAAATTCTTGCTTATCATACGTTTCAGGTAAATTAACCCAACCGAGAAAGTCGTTTCCTGCACCCGTTTTTTCATGTATGGCATGATGTGCAGCATTTACGGCACCTTCTAGATTATCTATTTCCTGTTCATTAAAAAAAGCAAAAGCCTTCTTGTAATTAAATGTTACATGTGTCATCTTATTTCCTCCTTCATCAGCACTTTCAAACCTGTACATAACTTACTTTACCCAAGTGATGTTATGAAATCAAGAAAGACACTGTATAGATTTTTATAAGATGCATAAGCTAAGGTGAATAAAAGAGAAAAGGAGGGTAAATGATGAATGGATTACAACGTACCGCTTTAGCAATTACAATCATTGGTGCAATTAACTGGGGCTTAATTGGTTTATTTCAATTTGATTTAGTAGCAGCTATCTTTGGTGGTGAGCAAAGTGCTGCTTTCGCGCGTGTGATTTATACATTGGTAGGTATAAGCGGCCTAGTATTGCTACCTTTATTATTTAAAACGGATGAAGCATTTGCAGATCAACGTGAGCCTGGGAGGGCTGACAGTTAAATAATAAGGCAAACTCGTACGATTGAGTTTGCCTTATCATTATTTACTATAATTACCTTCTGATTGCTTGATCCATTCTTCAAGCTTATCTTTTAGTGTATTAAAACCTGCAGAATCATTATCTGTATGTTTTGCTTGTACCTTCTGAGGCTTCGCTTGCTTCTTTGGAGCTTCCTCTGTTGCGCGGATAGACAATGAAACCTTGTTTTTTTCTTCATCAACTTGTAAAACCTTTACCTTTACTTCATCACCGATAGATAAGTGCTCATTAATATCTTTTACATATCCATGTGTAACTTCAGATATGTGAACAAGACCTTGAACCTCGTCATCAAGTGCCACAAAAGCACCATATGGTTGAATTCCTGTAACTTTTCCATCTAAAATTTGACCATTCTCAAATTTGTTTGTCATGCTGAACAACTCCTATACCATTATTCGATTCATTTTACACAATAAAATATTTTAGCATAATAATTAACATGTGGCAAAACATATTAAAGATAACGCTGATGAAAGGGTGATTTATATTGGTACCACTAGAATCAAAATTGGAAAACAAAATTTATTCTTTATTTGTACTTGAGGAATTGTTAAAGCCTGAAGGATTTGTAATTGGTTCAAATTGGGATTATGAGAAAGGATTTTTTGATTTAAAAATAGATGATCAAGGAACTTACTATTTTTTGCGAATACCATTTTATGCAGTGCAAGGTTCCTTAGATTACCCAGGTGTTACTGTCCGATTGGAAAAACCGTTTTTATTAGCACATCAATATCAGAAAGGCTACGATGAAAGCGGATCTGCAGGAGCTTTTCAAGGCACATTTAATCAGTTTCAAGCTCCAACAGATCCTGACGCTGAAGTTCCAGAAGCGTATATAACTACTGGTAAAGAACTAATGAAAAGAGTTGAGGACTTAATCATTCCAAGGGATTAGTCCGATGAGTACATCGTCTTTTTTTAGGATAAATTTTGATGTTGGATTGATATAATAGGTGCTATTTCGAATAATACCTAATAAAATCTGTTGGCTCTTCCGATGAATGGCGGCTGCCTCTCCAAAGGATACATTCTCCAATTCTTCTGGTAATGTAGCATGATGAAATTGTTGAGTTGTTAAGATATGATAAATATCCTCAAATGGTCTCGCCTTGGTTTCTCTAGATAACTCATGGTAAAAAAGAGCACTGGTGAAATCATTAGATCTTAAAATGGTTGTTGCGCCGGCACGATGTGCATTGTCTATTTGTATAGAAGAAAGTATTTCCACTATGATCGGAATTTTAGCGTTATTTCCTCTAATAGCAACGGCTGTAAGGATAGAATGATTATCTGCATCCCTTTCCTTTTTAGTGATATCTGCAGTAATTAATACACGTTCTGCTAGTTTTATATTTGCCTTTTCTAATATACGGTCCTCTGAAGGATCACCTTGTATAAAGTGTACCGGATAATCTGGAAAAGAAACATGGTCCAAGGTTGTATCAATTAGAACCATGCGGATATGCACGGAAGATGTTGAAATAATTTCAATTAATTGTCTGGTCCTCTCGTTCCATCCGATTAAAATTAAATGGTTACTACCTTTAAAAGGGAGTTTACCTTGTGCAAGGTCCTTTTCGTGTTGAATTGTTGCAGCAGATAAAGAGGTTATATAGAAAGCAATTAACCCACCGCCAGTCAAGATTAAACAAATTGCAACGATCTTTCCGGTTACGGTTAACGGTACAAAGTCTCCGTAACCCACCGTGGCTCCAGTTACAAATGCCCACCATACGCCATCAAATATGCTTGGGAATTGCGTTGGCTCTACGATATGGATTAGGCCACCAAAAAGAAACATAAGCAAAAATATAACTACAAGTAGTCTAATAAAAATAGGCAGTCTGAAGTAGATTTGTTTAAAAATTCGAATGCTCATAACGGTCACCTGTCCCCAAAAATACACGATTCAACGTAGTTTTTTACTCTTATACTCTCCATTATGGACAGGCTTCGCTAATTATAATCTCCAATAGGACAACGGATTAACACAGCTATGTTAACTGAATCACTGATTAACTTCTATTTTTTGCAGTGTTTCTTTTAAACTTTGGTATACATCAGTCCAAAAAGAAGTACGGTTTCGATAAGACTTTGTCATAAAGAGGATCATTTCATCAAATTTTACTTTATAATCTGTAGACTCTTTGCTAGGTAATTCGCTTCGAGATTTTTCTACAAAGGATTGAATTGCTGACGCTCTCGGCCCCCATTTGGCAACTTCATTGCCATTTTTGTCGATAAAAATGAAGATGGGGATGGAGCGAGATTTACCGTTGGTTAAGTATTCATCCATCAGTTCCAGGTTTTTATCTCGATGTAATAAACGAACATCAATTTGGGCTACTTCCGCAATATGTAATAAAATAGGGATGTTCAACATAGCATCGCCACACCAGTCTTCCGTTAAAACAATTACACGTAAATTTTTCTTTTTTACGCTTGCAAAAAACTCCTCATCAGCTGGTAAGGAGAAATGATCATAAATATGTAATAAGTTTTCTTGATGCTGTTCCATTGTTTCAATATATGTGTCAGGTGAAATACCAATATTATACCATTGATTTAAGTCCATCGATTTTCTCTCCTTCAAATCTTTTTATCCCCCATATAACTGGCAGTAAGCCCCCCACATCAAGCAATACAGTAAAACCAATATTGTTAAGTAAGGGATCAATTGCCCGTAAATGTCCGATTGGTTCTAGGGCCTTTAGGTCATACCCTTTTGGTACTACCAATCCGTGTGGGATACACAAAATCCCCACAGATTGAAGTTTCACTTTATTAAAGTGTACACATAGTTATTATACGCGTAAACAAAAGTGCTCTTCATCGAATTTTTTGCTATCATAATAGTAGTACATCATCAAGTTATCGAATAAGGAGGAAAATAGAGTGGTATTAGCAAACCAAGATTTTTTATTAAATTTATTACAAACACCATCACCATCAAGTAGTGAAATGGAAATACAAAAAAAGTGGATACAGTATGTAAAAGAATTTGCTGACGAAATTAGAACGGATCATGCTGGAAACGCGATTGGTGTACTAAATCCAGATGCACCTTTTAAAGTATTACTTGCAGGTCATTGTGATGAAATTGCACTTGTGATTAACCGCATTGATGATCAAGGGTTTTTACATTTTGATCAAATGGGAGGCATTAATCCAAAAGCGGCTGTTGGAATGAAAGTTACTGTTTTAGGCTATCAGCAAACGATTACGGGTGTAATCGGTGTAAATGCTCAGCATCACGGTGGATTAAAGAATGATTTCAGCTTGGAAGATTTATTTATTGATTGTGGGTACAAAACGAAGGAAGAGGCTGAACAACATATCCAAATAGGAGATTTAGTTGTTTACAATACAAAACCAGAGATTTTAAGTGATAGATACGTTTCTGGCCGAGGACTTGATAATCGAACGGGCGCATTTATAGTGGCTGAGGTTTTAAAAGGGTTAAAGGAACGAGGCTGTGAGGTTGGTGTCTATGCAGCAAGTACGGTTAATGAAGAGACAAATATGGGCGGAGCCTATTTTGCAGCTGCGGGAGTTGCACCAGATATGGCAATCGCTTGTGATGTTACTTTTGCTACAGATTATCCAGGAGTGAATAAAAATAAATATGGTGATGTCCGACTAGAGGGTGGACCAGTTCTTGCTAAAGGGGCGCCGATTAATAGGAAAATAAATCAATGGTTAGAAAGAGCCGCGAAGCAGTTAAAGATAAATGTACAATATGAGCTTACACCAAGAATGACAGGTACAGATGCAGATAAAATGAGATTAACCGGTAAAGGGGTTCCTGTGTCTTTAGTGTCGTTACCTTTACGCTACATGCACTCCCCTGTAGAAACGTCTAGCTTGAAAGATATGGAACAAGAAATTGAATTATTAGTTACGATGATTGCTTCTCTAACTGGAAATGAAAGTTTAAACCCATTAGATGAAGATTAAAGGTATGTAGCTATCAGTAAGTGCGTATGGTTTCTGCATTATAACGCAAAGTTAACAATATTTCATTCTATAGGCCGAATTATTGTGCGAACATTAAGAATGTATCAAAAAATAAGAATTATTATCTATGGAATATTACAAAATAAAGTAATATAGTAGTATGTTTTCTGTATTGAAGAAAACATCAATGTTAAAATAGGGATATGCCTAGGTAAATAGCTTCATTTTAGTGAAGCAGTAAACTGTTTTCTAGGCTGTAAAGTAATGGAAAGTAACCCCTCATTCCTTATCTTAATAAGGAATGAGGGGTTTTTTATAGAGTTTTAGTAGGTGAAACATACGAATTAATACCTATGAAAAGTTGATGAAAAAATATTACTAATCTATCAATTTTGAAAATTCAGCTTTTATTCGACTTGATTCGACACTATTTTATCTAGTTAATCTACTATACTTGCTGTAACAACTTAGATTTTTCTGGAGGCACCACTGTCAGTTAAGAACCAAATTTTCAAGGGGGGAGGCAGAAGGTGTTTTTAATTTGTTGGTTCTTGTCTGCATCAGAATGTGTCAAAAATTGAGGGGAGGAATAGCTGTGAAGGCTAAAAGAAGACGACGTCAATCTAAAGCACTAAGTATTGCAGCAACGGTATTAATGACATTTTCGTTAATTACACCAGGAATAGCCAGCGCGGAATCAAGCGGTAAGCTTCATCAGTCTGCCCATGATTCTAATAAGATAGCCGAGGCAAAAGTGAGTGATCGATTAGTAAAAGCATTTAAAGACGACGACAAAGTAACCTTCCTGGTAAAATTTAATGAAAAAGCAGATGTCATGAAGGTCGCAAAAAATGCAAGATCTGATGCAGCAAAAGCAAGCTTGTCAGGACAAAAGGCGGAGCATATGCAGCGCTCAGCTGTAATATCCGAATTAAAGACTACTGCACTAGAATCACAAGCAAATGTAAAAGCTTTTCTGGAGGAGCAAGAGGCAAAAGGTAATATTGAGAGCTTCAAATCCTACCATATTGTAAATGGAATGGCGGTAACTGCTACAAAAGAAATAGCAGAAAAGCTAGCGACGTTTGCAGAGGTAGAAAAAATATTACCAAATGAAGAACGCGAACTTTATGATGTGACAATTGATAAAGAGGCTGGAAAAATCGAATCGGAATTAACCAATATTGAGTGGAATGTGGATCGTGTTGGAGCGCCGTCTGTTTGGGAGATGGGCTTTGATGGAACTGGTACAGTAGTAGCTAGTATTGATAGTGGTGCACAATGGGATCACCCAGCATTACAGGAAAAATATCGTGGCTATAATAATGATACCGGTGAAGTTGATCATACCTATAGCTTTTTCGATGCGACTGCAGATGAAGAAGAAGCATATGACGACCATGGACATGGAACACATGTTACCGGGACAATGGTTGGAAGTGAACCTGATGGTTCTAACCAAGTTGGTGTAGCACCTGGTGCAAAATGGATTTCAGCCAAAGGATTAAATGCAGCAGGTAGTGGCTATGATACATGGCTGATAGCTGCAGCTGAATGGATGCTTGCTCCTGGTGGAGATGCGTCAATGGCTCCAGATGTCGTAAATAATTCTTGGGGTGGTGGACCTGGCTTAGACGAGTGGTACCGTGATGTGGTTATTGCTTGGAGAGCAGCAGAAATATTCCCTGAATTTTCAGCGGGTAACACATCGCTTGGAAACCCAGGTGGACCAGGTTCTGTAGCTGTGCCAGCAAACTATCCGGAATCATTTGCAACTGGTGCAACAGATGTTAATGATGTATTAGCAGGGTTTTCTCTTCAGGGACCATCTCCTTATGATGAAATTAAACCTGAAATTTCAGCACCTGGTGTTAATATTCGTTCCAGTGTACCTGGTGGTGGCTATGAAGGTGGATGGAATGGAACATCAATGGCTGGTCCAGCAGTATCTGCTGTAGTTGCATTATTAAAGCAAGCAGATGCTAGCCTAACTGTTGATGAAATTGAAGAAATTCTTACAACAACGGCTACGCCATTAACAGATGACAACTTTACAGAGGTACCGAATAATGGTTATGGTCATGGGCTTGTAAATGCATATGATGCCATTTCTTCACTTGTTACAGGGTTAGGAACACTTGAGGGACAGGTTACTAAGGCAGGAGAGGATACAGAAGCTCCCGTCTTCGAACATGAAGGTCCTAGTGAATCTTATACTGGAATGGATTTGAATTTGTCCATTCAAGTATCGGACAACATAAGTGTAAACAGTGTAAATCTATCGTATACAGATCAAGATGGTGAAACACAAACTGTCGAAGCGGAACGTGTTTCAGGAGATTATAAAGAAGGTGAATACCAAGTAACGATTCCTGGAGAGCAAATAGATGGTGAATCTCTAACGTATACTTGGACAATTAATGATTTTGGTAACAATGAAGTAACCAGTGATACGTATGAGGTTACTTTATTATCTGGAGTCTCAGTTGGTTTCTCTGACGATTTTGAATCAGCATCGGCTGGCTGGACAGTGTTTGGTGAAAATAACAGCTGGGATCGTGGTGTTCCAACTTCTGGACCAGAGAGTGCAGCTTCAGGAGAAAACGTATATGCTACAAATTTAGCAGGTGAGTATGATAGTAACACAAACACTACACTGGTTATGCCACCAATTGATTTACCAGAAGGAAATGCATACTTGCAATTCAATCAATGGTACAATATTGAAAACAATTGGGATTACGGTCATGTGTTTATATCAACTGACCAAGAAGATTGGACACAATTAACGGAAATAACGAATACCTCAGATGGTTGGGAAAGCGTAGAAGTAGACTTGTCTGAATATAGTGGACAGCGTGTATATATTGGCTTTAATCTTGACACAGATGGGAGTGTCACTAGAGATGGCTGGTATATTGATGACGTAACACTAGCAGATACTTCTAATGGTGAAAGTGCATCTTTGGCAAAGGATCGAGGCTATATAGGGGTAGTTGGTTTCGATAACGCTGCTTTAGGTGTTATTAAAACGGATACAAAGGATACGCTAAAAGAAAAAGTTTATCCTGCAAAAATTCAGCCAGTAAAGCCAAAGAAAGAACCATTAGTAGATAAAGAGGCAGTCAGCCCAACACTACTTCCTATGAGTGCACAGGTTAGTGTCCTAGAAAGTGGTCGTTCGGTGACTACGGACCCTGCAACAGGTAGTTACTCATTACTTCATGCCGCAGGAGAATATACGGTAAAAGCAGAAGCATACGGGTTTGAATCAGCAGAACAATCCGTAACCATTGAAGCTGATGGTGCTGCTGAAGCTGATTTTACGCTAGAAGAAGTTGATCAATACACAGTTAGCGGTACGGTAACTGATCAGCAAACAGGCGAGCCAATCTCAGGGGCTTCTCTTCTATTAGTTGAGGATGCAAATGTTGAACCTGTGACAACTGATGAAAACGGTAACTATTCGCTTACAGCTTATGAAGGAACATATACACTAAAAGTAGTGTCTAGCGGTTATCATGGTACGGAAGTTGAAGTTTCTCTAGCGGATAGCGATACGACAGCAGATGTCGAGTTAGAACCATTCTATACGGTTCCTGGTGGAGAAATAGCATATGATGATGGTACACCAGAAAATGCTCGTGCATTTTATGATGCTTTCAATGGTTGGGCAGTGAAAATGTCTCTTCCTGAAGGAGAAGAAGCTGGGGTAGTTGATTCTGGTGTATTCAAATTCTGGGATGAAGAGTTCCCTAACCCTGGTGGAACTGCATTCCAAGTAGAAGTTTGGGATGCTTCAGGACCAGACGGTGCTCCGGGTGAAAAACTTGCTGGACCATTTGACGCAGAGGCAAATCGCGATAAAGATGCATGGACGGTAGTTGATCTTTCTGAGCATGGAATTACTGTAGATGGTGATTTCTATATGGTATATATCCAAACTGCTCCAAATACAGGTGCTCCAGGTCTAGCTACAGATGAAAGCAGTCCTAATGCTGAACGCAGTTACCAATTAGTAGGAGGGGCTTGGTCTAAATCTCCTGCTAATGAAGGAAATTACATGATTCGCGCTCGTGTAAACTATGAGGTGGAGGAACCTGTCATTACTTCTCCAGCTGAAGATATGATTACAAACGAAACGGAATTGACTGTTGAAGGTACTGCTTCACCAACAACGACCGTTCAATTAATGAATAATGGAGAAGAAGCCGGTACTGCTGAAATTGGTGATGATGGTTCATTTGCTATTCCGGTAGAATTGATGGAAGGAGCGAATGAATTAACTGCTGTATCATTACTTGATGGTACTCCAACAGGTGAATCTGATCCTGTAACTGTAACGTTGGATACAGAGTCTCCTGAATTAACGATAGACAGCCCTAAGGATGGAGAGAAATCTAATCGTGAAACCGTAACTGTAGAAGGTTCAGTTTCTGATACCAACCTAGATTTCGTGGAAGTGAATGGGCAAGAAGCGGCTGTTGAAGATGGCATGTATTCTAAACGAATACTTTTAGAAAACGGAGAAAATGAAATTGAAGTAATTGCTCATGATTTAGCAGGCAATACGTCCACTGAATCTGT
Organism: Virgibacillus sp. M23; assembly: GCF_034190895.1. NCBI lineage: Bacteria > Bacillati > Bacillota > Bacilli > Caryophanales > Bacillaceae > Virgibacillus > Virgibacillus sp. M23. The sequence continues at coordinate 94,921 of NZ_JAWDHA010000006.1, forward strand.
TACTATTGATGTAGATTTCACTGCACCAGAAATTGAGAATCTGACTCCTGAGGAAGATGTTACACTTGAAGCAGGTGAGACGGTGAAATTTGAATTTGATAGTGAACCCGGGCTTAGAGCGACGTACTTTATTCATATGCCATTGACCAATACGGTTATGAACGCTACGGAGCTTCCAATGATGGAAACATCAGATGGACATTATGTAGGTTATTGGACTGCAACTAGCAATGTTGTTGCTGAAGGGGCAGTAATAGAAGTAAAGGTCGAAGATGACTATGGCAATGAAACTCGTGAGCAAGCTGAAGGTAAATTATTCATCAATGTCGAAGAATAAGCATCCTTCATAATTTCTTAGCATGTATAAATCACTTCGCTCCATTATTACTGGGGCGGAGTGATTTTTTTGTAGTCTAGGAAATTTTAACGTACTTCCGAAAGAAGTCTCCAACTTCAAGCGTGTGAAGGGCGTAGCCCAACGGTAAGGGGGAGATGAATTTCGGTTGGGTGACAGCCCAAAGGCTTTTTTTCCTTTTTTGTTCAAAGCACAACCCAACAGTGAATGATCGAAATTCATCAATGCCTATAAAAGTGCCAGTTCAAGACTTAGCAAGATGGATTTTCTTCATGTCCGTAAAAAGTTATGGAAAGAAATGTTTTGGTCAAGAAGTTTTTGTTTGTTGACGACTGGCGGTTCGCCTATTGAAATAGTATTTTCACCGTTGATTCGCTCCAGTTGCTACGTTTCTAATCGGATGCTTGCGCTTTTGTTCATTCTATAGTTTAGCTGATTATTGCTTTTCCGCTAAAGTCTATACTTAATTTGATTGAAAACTTATCGATTGAGTAGGTAAACATAGATATTGCAATACGAATAAAGATAGGTTAAAATAACGGTACAACATAATATCGATTCCATCTTCGGGGCAGGGTGAAATTCCCGACCGACGGTAAGAAGCAGTTAATTGCTTTAAGTCCGTGACCCACAGCAGGCATTTTGCTGTGGCTGATCTGGTGTAAGTCCAGAACCGACAGTTACAGTCTGGATGGGAGAAGATGTCGAGCCAAGAAAAGGTGCGTTAGTTCGCACTGCTTTTTCCTAATGAATTTATGGTACCCTAAAGCCCCGGTTAGGCCGCGCTTTAGGGTTTTTCATTTGCTAACTGTTAGGCTCATATCCTTCATCACGAGATAGGAATCGATAATTGATGAAGGAGGAAAACGATGAAACGTAACATGCAATCATCAAAGCTATTAAAACTTATTATTTTATCACTTTTAGGTACCATATCTTTGCTCTTATTTTTCCTGAATTTCCCATTGCCTTTGTTGCCAGGCTATTTAAAAGTAGATTTCAGTGATGTCCCGGCATTAATGGCTTCCCTTATTTTTTCACCATTAGCTGGGGTTATTGTTGTAGCGATTAAGAATATTCTTTATTTAGCTATAAGTGGTGGTACAGATCCGGTAGGAGTTATTGCAAATTTTATGGCCGGGATTATGTTCGTCATTCCAGTATCCCTCTTATATCATAAATATAAAGGAGTCAAAAGTGTTGTTTCTGGACTAGTAACGGGAACGATCATAATGGCTCTGGGAATGAGTTTGTTAAATTATTTCATCATTCTACCTGCTTACAGCTGGTTTATGGGCTGGGAGGATATGTCAAATTCCGTTAAATGGTTCTCCGTTTACGCATATGTTCTTCCATTTAATGTAATAAAGGGTATCATCGTTGGAGCGTTATTTATCCCGTTATTTATTAAATTAAAAAGCTGGATTGAACAAAAACAAGTCCATATTGCTTCATAGAAAAAAGGGCGATTATGTAACGCCGTAGGAGTATAGAAAAACGCTCGTTTTTCTATACTCCTTTTGGTGTGCCAGGCATGTGCGCACGCTCTAGGGTTAAAGTCCCGAACGGTGAAGGTCGTCGTAGGCGTTAGCTGAAAGCAAGGGTATTCAAAGGAAGGCTTCGGAAGCGTTCCATCGTACTAGTAGAAACATTCTTTTTCAAGGAGTCTACGTAATTTGGCTGTACTCGTATGCACATTTATTTTTATCGTTCGGGCTTTGGATTAACAATTTTAGCTTCGTACACCAACTTCAAAAGGGAGAATACACCATCGATTCTAGGCGAAATAGCAATAGCTTAAAGTTGCTTATCGATACTTGCGCAAAGGAAAATTTTCTTTATTGCTTTTTTTGTCTTTTTGAAACAATACCGATTGTGCATCTAGAAATGCATATGAGTGAGCCTTGCTCATCAGTAATCTTAATATCCCAAACCATTGTTGATTTTCCTGCATGAAGAGGGATGGCAGTAGCTGTTACTATACCGGTTCGCTTACTTTTGATATGATTCGCATTAATTTCAATGCCGAAAATAGATTCTTGCTCCATATCTGCGTGTAATGTAGCCCCAATGCTAGCAGCGGTCTCAGCAAGTGCAGCACTAGCACCACCATGTAAGTATCCAGCTGGCTGATGTGTACGTTCATCAACCGGCATCGTGACTACTACTTTATTCTTCGTCAATGTCTCAATTTCCATTCCTAATGTTTTCAGTAACGTATGGTCCATAGTATAATATCCCCTTATTAAATGTACATACTAATAACTAAAGATATCCCAAGTAAAATTCCGTAAATGGAGTTTGTTTTACCAGTTGCTGCCATTGCTGGCATCATTTCAATTGGCTCTGTCTTGCCTTTAAATTTGTTAATGACATCAACTGCTTTAATAATTCCAATAAATGTAATGAAAGACCATAGTGGGAAAATGTCTGTTATAATAAGCGTCGCAGTCGTTATGAAGGCTACAATGAACATCAATGCTAGAAAGCGGACTGCATTTTTTCTTCCCAAAAGTATAGCTAGTGTTTTCCGACCATTTTCTTTATCATTATCTAGATCACGAATATTATTAGATAGCATGATTGCGCCAATAAACAATGCTATTGGAATGGAAGCAATTAGTACCTCACCAGTGATCGTGTTTGTTTGGATAAAGTAACTAATTCCAATAATGACCGTACCCATTAGGAAACCGGAGAATAACTCACCAAGTGGTGTATAAGCTATGGGTAGAGGACCACCTGTATATAAATAACCAAATACCATACATATTAAACCGATAGCAGCTATCCACCAACTAGATTGAATACTTATATAGATACCAATTAAGATGGCAATTCCAAAAAAAGCAAGTGCTAAGCGGAGGACAGTTTTTGGATTTATTCCATCACGAACAATGGTGCCCCCGATACCAACAGAATCCTCGGTATCTAGTCCTTTAGCATAATCATAATATTCGTTGAACATATTCGTTGCCGCCTGAATTAGCATGGAGGCAATTAACATTGCGATAAATAATAATATGTGAACATGGCCTTCTCGAAAAGCAAGCATAGACCCAACAAATACTGGAACGAAAGATGCTGTCAGTGTATGAGGACGTAATAAACGCCACCATACTTGAAAACCATCCTTTTCATTCATTGCATCCTTTATATTAACTTTATTTAATGATTGCATGGTATGCTCCTCCTGTTTTTGTACCAATATCATATTAATGATATGGAAATTGCTATATAGTGTCAACGTTTGGGTTTGATTTTCTTGAGAAACAGTTGAAAAGAGAATAGAATAAAGATGGAAGTTTTGTCATTGTTAGTTTAACGGAGGTTTATTCAGATGATTGAAGTACAAGATAAACAACTGGAAGAGATCTTGGAAGACGCAATTAGTAGCCTTTCTATTAATAAGGTCCAGCTTTGTAGCATAACGAAAAAGATTCAACCTAAAAATCCGGTTTGTTTTTTTGAAGCAGCACGACAGATAGAGAAGGATCGCGTCTTTTGGACGAGCACAAATGATGCATTTTCTATAGCTGGCGTTGGAAATGCGTATGATATCAGTGCTAATGAAAATCGTTTTCAACATATGGAATTAAAATGGAAACAAGTAATAGATCAAGCCATTATTCATAATTCGTTTGATGTTCCTGGTACTGGATTAGTCTCATTGGGGGGAATGGATTTTGATCCTAAAAAGGACCGAACCGAGCTTTGGGGCGATTTTCCAGCTATTCAATTTACTGTTCCAGAATATATGTTAACGAAATATAAGGAAAACTATTATTTTACAATAAATGTTTTGGCTAAAAAAACGGATCATCCTATTCAATTGGCAAATCAACTACGTGATACTGAACGTTTCCTTCTCACGCCAATAAAGGCAGAGAAGGAAAAACTACGTATGTTAACTACAAAAGTCATTGCACCTGAAGAATGGAAAAAAACGGTAAAGAAAGCAACGGAAGAAATCCGCCATACATCAATAGATAAAATCGTATTGGCTAGAGAAATGCGTGTGAAATTAAATAAAAATGCTAATATTGCCACGATACTGGATCAGTTGTTAGCAACCCAATCAAACAGCTTTGTTTTTGCTTTTGAACGTAACAACAATTGCTTTATCGGCGCTACTCCGGAGCGATTAGTAAAGATTGAAAATAAACAATTGCTATCAACCTGTTTGGCAGGCACTGCTCCTAGAGGGAAATCAGAAACAGAGGATCGACAAATTAGCAATCAACTGTTCCACGATGAAAAAAATAGAGAAGAGCATGATTTTGTCGTGCAAATGATCAAAAAAGGCTTAAATAAATATTGTGTCAATGTTCATGTGCCAGAGGAGCCGACTGTTTACCCATTGAAAAATCTACAGCACTTATATACACCTGTAACGGGAAAGTTAAAAGCAGGATACAGTATTTTTGACATTGTTGAACAATTACATCCAACACCTGCTCTTGGTGGTGTTCCTCGAAATGATGCGATAACATTTATTAGAGACTATGAATTATTAGATAGGGGTTGGTATGGCGCTCCTGTAGGGTGGCTAGATAGTAATGATAATGGAGAGTTCGCAGTAGCTATACGTTCTGCTCTTATTCAAAATGATGAAGCGTCTTTATTTGCTGGATGTGGAGTTGTAAAGGACTCTATTCCTGAAGCGGAATTTGAGGAGACACGGATTAAATTCACACCTATGCTTTCTGTTTTAGGAGGAGAATCATGAACCACACCGAGACGTTAACACGCTATACAGCAAATTTCATTGATGAATTAGCAAATAATGGATTAACGGATGCTGTAATTTCACCTGGTTCAAGATCTACACCATTAGCTTTGACTTTAGCCGAACATAAACAAATTAAAGAATGGATCATCATTGATGAACGTTCTGCTGCTTTTTATGCACTGGGTATTGCTAAGAAAACCATGCGTCCAGTTGCATTAGTGTGTACATCCGGTACTGCTGCTGCAAATTACTATCCAGCTATTGTCGAAGCTTTTTACAGCAGAGTTCCATTAATTATTCTTACTGCTGACAGACCTCATGAATTACGTGATGTAGGCGCTCCTCAGGCTATAGCACAGTTGAATTTATATGGAGAATATGTGAAGTGGTTTCAGGAAATGGCGCTTCCTGAATCAACTCCAGAAATGCTGCTGTATGCCAGGAATAAGGCTGCAAGGGCTTTTTTTATGGCAAAGGAAGGAAATTGTGGACCGGTTCACTTGAATTTCCCTTTTCGTGAGCCATTGGTCGTAGATTTTCAACTAGATAATTTGTGGGGAGATACTTGTAATACGCCATACCTGCCAACCTATGACGGAAAAAAACAGCTATCACCTACACAAATAGATCAGATGCATGAAAAGTTAAAGCAAAAGAAAAAAGGTATTATTGTATGTGGACCACAGACTGATCCTAAGTTAGGTGAAGTCGTTACAAAGCTAGCTGCTAAATGGCAAGTGCCGGTTCTAGCTGACCCATTATCACAAGTTCGGTCAGGAGAACATGCTAAGGATGTCGTCATTGATGGTTACGATGCCTTCTTACGGAATGAAACAATTCGTGAACTGCTCAAGCCTGAATTTATTATTCGTATCGGTGCGATGCCAGTTTCAAAGGCATACTTATTCTATGTGAAACAGCATAAAGACATTTTACAATTTGTCGTAGAGAATGACCGTGGGTTTCGGGAGCCAGCTGGTAATAGAACTGAGTTTGTCTTTGCAGATTCTGTATTATTTTGTGAGCACCTTACCGCAAATACAGAATTAAAGTTGGACAAAGATTGGCTGTATGAATGGCAACAAACCAATCAGATAACAAAAAAACATCTACTACGTAAAACAAATAATCAGGTTACAGAAGGTGAAGCAATGCGTGGTTTACTGGATGTTATTCCAGATAACAGTAGTATATTTGTTGGGAATAGTATGGCAGTACGGGATTTAGACACCTTCTTTTTAACAACAGAAAAGCGAATTCAGGTTCTTGCTAATCGCGGTGCTAACGGCATTGATGGCGTAGTATCTAGTGGTTTAGGCGCTGCCTCGAATGGGAGTAGATTAACACTTGTCTTAGGAGATCTTTCATTTTTTCATGATATGAATGGATTGCATGCAGCGATGCATTATAAATTGGATGTTACCATTTTACTTATGAATAATAATGGTGGAGGTATATTTTCGTTTTTGCCTCAAGCAAATGATAGAAAACACTTTGAGGCTTTGTTTGGTACACCATTAAATATTAATTTTGAACATGTAGTTACGATGTATGGGGGGCGCTACTTTAACCCTCAGACTGAAAAAGAGGTCAAAGAGGCGCTGCTTCAGAGCTATGCAAATATGGGTTTATCCATTATCGAAGTAAAGACAGATAGAGAAGAAAATGCAGCATGGCACCGAGAGAAATGGCAGGCAATTGAAGCTGAACTATTGAAGGGTGGGGCATAAATATTGTATTTCTCCATTAATCAATCTAACTATTGGTATGAAATTCATGGTAATGGTGAGCCAATTGTTATGCTACATGGTTTTACGGGGAGTAGTAGGACTTGGAATTATTTCGTTAATAAATGGAAAAACAAGTGGACATTAATTACCATTGATCTACCAGGACACGGAAAGACAAAGGCGAAGGAGAAGTCGATGGAGGCTTGTTGTAAGGATTTAGATGCTTTATTTAATGCATTAAAGCTTTCATCTTTTTGTTTGCTTGGATATTCAATGGGGGGAAGAACAGCTATATCTTATGCCATACATTATCCTGAAAAGATAAAAGCCTTGCTTCTTGAAAGTACATCTCCAGGCATTGATACGCTTGAAGAGAGAGTTCAACGACAAGAAAACGATAGAATATTAGCCAATAGGATCCTTGAACAAGGGCTTGATTGGTTTGTGTCATATTGGGAAAATATACCGTTATTTCAAAGTCAAACGTCGTTACCCTTAGAAATAAAGCAATCTGTTCGTTATGAACGTCACATGCAGTCAAAAACGGGGTTAGCTGACTCGCTTTTACATATGGGAACAGGTTTTCAACCATCTTGGTGGGATGCTCTAGCGCGACTTACTAAACCTGTATTGTTACTTGCGGGTGAGTTAGATAAAAAATATTGTGAACTGATGAAGGAAATGGACAATCGCTTTCCGCAATCGTTGCTAACCATTGTATCTGAAGCTGGACATGCAATTCATGTGGAGAAACCAGAGATTTTTGGTAAAATAGTATCTGAGTATATCACGGATATTTATCTGGCTGATATATGCAATTAATTTACTAATTGATTACATACTACTTTAAGGAGGAATTATCATGCCTATTCAATGGGAAAAAGTAAGAGAATATGAAGAAATAATCTATGAAAAATATAATGGCATCGCCAAAGTAACAATCAACCGTCCTGAAAAGCGTAATGCATTTACACCATTAACTGTTAATGAAATGATTGATGCGTTTGCTGATGCACGTGATGATTCAGATATTGGGGTCATTGTTTTAGCAGGTGAAGGAGAAAAAGCCTTCTGTTCAGGGGGAGACCAATCTGTACGCGGGCATGGAGGATACGTAGGCGACGATCAAGTACCTAGACTCAATGTATTAGACCTGCAACGTCTTATTCGTACGATTCCTAAGCCAGTAATTGCAATGGTGTCTGGTTACGCTATTGGTGGAGGACATGTTCTTCACGTTGTTTGTGATTTAACAATCGCAGCAGATAATGCAATCTTCGGACAAACTGGACCGAAGGTTGGTAGCTTTGATGCTGGTTATGGAGCAGGTTACCTAGCAAGGATGGTAGGACATAAACGTGCTCGTGAAATTTGGTATTTATGTCGTCAATATAATGCAGAAGAAGCATATGAAATGGGTATGGTTAATACAGTTGTACCACTTGATAAATTAGAAGAGGAAACGATCCAATGGTGTGAGGAAATTTTAGAAAAATCTCCAACAGCTTTACGCTTCTTAAAAGCATCATTTAATGCAGATACTGATGGACTGGCAGGATTGCAGCAAATGGGCGGCGATGCTACTTTGCTTTACTACACAACAGATGAAGCGAAAGAGGGAAGAGATGCATTTAAAGAAAAAAGAAAGCCAGACTTTAAAAAATTCCCACGGTTCCCTTAAGCAATGCAGTCAAAAATAGTGATCTCTTACCTTTGCTTTTTTAGCAAAGGTTTTTTTCTTACATAGCTCTCCATTATAGATTAGACGGCAAACGATTGTAGAACGAAGGAGGTAGGAACATGCAAGATACGATACCACATTGGTTATCTAAACAGGCCGATATATCGCCCAATTGTGCAGCTATCCAATACGCAAATGGATATCAAATAACATTTCAAGAATTGAAGGAACAAAGCCAAATGTACGCGAAGAAATTAGCTACATGGGGAGTGAAGGAAGGCTCACATGTGGCTGTTTTATCGACGAATAAACAAGCGATGATTACTGCAATTCATGCAATTAGCTACTTAAAGGCAGTAGTCGTTTTACTAAATACTCGATTAACGAATGAGGAATTAACATATCAAATTAAAGATGCAGATGCTTCATTTTTAATCTATGCAGATGAATTAAAAGTGAAAGCTGTGCAAATACCCTGTTTAAATAAGGCTGTGTTTGAGGAAATAGATAATTATCACGAGCATGCAGATATTGTCCTTACCACGGAAATACAATTAAATACTCCGTTTTCCATTATGTATACATCTGGCACAACTGGCTCTCCTAAGGGCGTCATTCATACGTACGGAAACCATTGGTGGAGTGCAATAGGGAGTGCACTTAATTTAGGGATTCATTCTGACGATAAATGGTTAGCTGCTTTACCAATATTTCATGTTAGTGGCTTATCCATCCTTATTCGCAGTGTAGTTTATGGTATGTCTGTCTATTTATTAGAGAAGTTTGATAAAACTAGTGTCCAGAAAGCAATTATGCACGAAGGCGTTACCATCGTATCTGTAGTTACTGTAATGCTTCAACAATTATTGGAAGAGCTTGGAACCGATCGTTATCCAACTTCCCTTCGTTGTGTATTATTAGGAGGTGGACCTGCTCCTCGTCCATTATTAGAGCAAGCGAAGGAAATGAATGTGCCAGTTTTCCAATCATTTGGCATGACGGAGACAGCATCACAAATTGTGACACTTAGTGCAGGAGATGCGCTGCAAAAAGTAGGTTCAGCTGGTAAGCCTCTATTTCCAGCGCAATTAATGATAAAAGATCCAGATCATTCTGGTGTTGGAGAAATATGTGTAAAAGGACCAATGGTGACATCGGGGTATTATAAAAAGCGCGAAGCAACTAATAAGGCAATTCAAGGTGGGTGGCTGGCAACAGGTGATTTAGGCTATTTAGATGACGAAGGTTTTCTATATGTTGTGGAACGCAGGCATGATTTAATTATTTCTGGAGGAGAAAACATATATCCATCGGAAATTGAAAGTGCTCTTGCCGGTCATCCAGCAATTAAGGAAGTAGGCGTTACGGGGATCTCTGATACCAAATGGGGTGAAGTACCTATCGCATTTATTGTAACGAAATATCGACTTACTCTACAAGAAATTATGAGCTATTTAGATGAGCATGTAGCAAGTTATAAACAGCCAAAAGAAGTTTATGAAGTAGATGCTTTACCACGTAATGCATCCAATAAACTTGTAAGAAGTCATTTGAAACAGATTAGAGGTAAAGAAGGGTGTAAGCAGCTTAGGTAATTGTCCTCTCATTGATACGAGTGTGTATTTTGCAGTAGGTGATTTTGGATTTATTCCATGGATAGCTTGCTAATTAGGAATATGCTAGTGAGATTGATTGATGAAAGCAATATTGTAAAGAACAAAATTTTAAAATTAATTGAAAATGATTATCAAAGTCATTGACGAATCACGAAAAAGCAAATACACTAAGGATAGCGCTTTGTATTGATCCTCTAAAAATACATATAACACGCACGATATTTTTGGAGGGAAAAGGGAGAGATTCCAATGCAAACCTTAACAGCAAATGATTTAACGCTAGGTTACGGGGATAATATAATTATTGACGATTTAAGTCTAGAGATACCTAAAGGTGAAATTACTGTATTCATTGGCGGAAATGGCTGTGGAAAGTCAACTTTACTTCGTTCGTTGGCACGATTATTGAAGCCTAAACAAGGGAATGTAGTATTAGATGGTGCAGCTATTGCAAAAATGGGGACAAAGGACGTTGCCAAGAAATTAGCGATACTTCCACAAAGTCCCATTAGTCCAGAAGGGTTAACCGTACATGAATTAGTGAAACAAGGTAGACATCCGTATCGTGGCTTATTAAAGCAATGGTCTGACGAAGATGAAAAAGCGGTTAATCACGCTTTAGATTCTACTAACATGTTTGATTTAAAAGATCGCCCCGTTGATTCATTGTCTGGTGGACAGCGTCAGCGTGCATGGATTGCCATGACTTTAGCGCAGGATACAGATATAATTTTATTAGATGAGCCAACAACTTACTTAGACATGACTCATCAGATAGAAGTACTTGATCTGTTATTTGAATTAAATGAGAAGGAAGGACGTACAGTTGTTATGGTCCTTCATGATTTGAATTTAGCATGTAGATATGCACATCATATTGTTGCTATTAAAGATAAACAGATCTTTGCGCAAGGGAAACCTGAGGAGATTATTACATGTAATCTGGTTCATCAAGTTTTTGAAATGATGTGTGATGTTACGTTCGATCCACGATTTGGGACACCAATGTGCATCCCTCATGGAAAAGGACGTTGTATATTTGCTAATGCTACAAATGCGATTAATTAATGCACATAATTTTTCATTACCCGCTTATCAGAGCGGGCTTTTTTATTTTTCATACATGCTTCTACCTGCTTTTAGGAACATTAACTAAAAGGAGGTGTAGTTGAATGGGAAAAAAGAAATATTATATTAATATGGGATCAGGCGAGATTTCCAAGATAAAATATGATAATAATGATAATTTTGTTATACATGCTACTGATGATGAAATTGTATTATTGAGAGAAAAATTTAATGAGATGAATGCTGCAGGAGTAACTACTTTTTTTCGCGCTCACGTACCAGTTACACCCTATCATAATGATCAGTCTAATGATGATTATGACGATGAAATGACCGAAGCGTATCGTATGATATACGAATTAGGAGATGAAAGTGCGAAAGAACATATAAAGCACATGGGAATATTAGGAGATAGACCTCTTTAAAAGTAAGGGATAAATGCATTACGTGCATGTTATCCCTTTTTATCTCTTAGTTGATTTATTTCATGAAAATGTTTATTATTACCAATTACAAGGAATAGTATTGTATCTGTGAGCTTTTATATTCGTAAAGGAGGCAATTAACATTGAAAAGGAAGCTTTTCATGAATATAGTCTCTCTTTTGGGAGTTACTTTCTTAGCCGTTTTTCTAATTAGTACGGAAAAAGAGCCAATTCTTGCTGCTGCAAAAGTAGAGAAGCAATCGGTCACAGGAGTAGATAAAGGTATAGCTAATAACACTTCTAATGAACAAGTTACGAATAATTTAAGTCATGATACAATTATAAAGCGAACCAATCAACTTTTGGATTTCCTGCAACAGGATACGGATGAAAATTATCAAGTAATAACATTTAATACCAAACAAGAGCTTTTAGAAGAATTCTCTAAAATTGCCACAAAAAACGTTGTAGAACCTTATATTGATTATTATTATCAAGAACGGTCAAATGGGTTGTATATTATTCCAACAGAAATCCCACCATGGATAGATGAGAACAATTCATATCGTACCATCCCAGTACATGATGACAAGGTTAAGCTTATCCAGCATAATAAAAGTGCATTACATGGTAAGTATACGATCGAAATAGAGTTCACTTATGAAGATATTTGGAGAATATCTAATATCAAACATAGCTAAATAAATACGGTATTGGTAAAGGCGTTGAAATAATGTATACATTCAGAGACTATTACAATAATGAAATTAAGTTATCATTCGATTATCTTCCTTTTTCCAAAAACCCTAAACATGTATGGATTGTCTGTAAATATCGGGGTCAATGGTTATTAACCAAACACAAAGATAGAGGGTTAGAATTTCCAGGAGGTAAGGTGGAAGAAGGGGAAACACCGGAGGAAGCCGCAATAAGAGAAGTAAAAGAAGAGACTGGTGGGTTAGTGAAAAATATGAACTACATGGGACAGTATTTTGTATCTGGTAAAAAGGAAGATGTAGTAAAGAATGTGTATTATGCTTCGATCCAAGCACTAGAAAAACAGGACACATACTATGAAACAGATGGGCCGATACTCTTAGAAACTATTCCATTAAATGTGAAATATCAAAATTGCTATAGCTTTATTATGAAAGATGACGTTCTTGAGCATTGTATTCAATATATACACCAGCATTATTAAAAATCGCCCTTTATTTGGGCGATTTTATATATTTATTAGGAAGATGAATGCTTGATCAGCCACGCTTCCATTCGTTCTACAAATTTGTACATGATGGCAGCGAAGATAGCAATTAATACTAAGCTTGCCATGACTAATGAAAAATCAAACACTTGGAAACCATAAATAATTAGATATCCAAGGCCCTGTTTAGATACGAGAAATTCACCGACTATAACCCCAACCCAGGATAATCCTACATTTACTTTGAGGGTGGAAATCATAGCAGGTAAAGTGGCTGGAAAAATGGCATGTTTAAATATTTGCCATTTACTAGCACCGAAACTAATTAATACTTTCTCAAAATTGGGATCCACTTCATTAAAAGCTGAATAAACAACAAGTGTAGTGATGATAACGGATATAATTGCTCCCATTGCTATAATTGAAACATACCCAGGTCCTAGTGCCACAATAATGATAGGCCCTAACGCTACCTTTGGCATAGCATTCAAAATTACCAGGTAAGGATCCATTATTCTAGAGAAACGCTTCGATGTCCATAAAGATATAGCTAGTAGTATGCCGAATAGTGTACCAATTAGAAATCCAGCAATGGTCTCCAGTAGTGTGACTTCAAGGTGGGTAAATAACGAGCCGTTACTAAATTTTTCAATGATTACTTGACAAATTGTAGTAGGCGAGCTAAATAATAATGGGTCGATCCAATAAAGCCTGCTAGCTATTTCCCACAGTAGCACAAACGTTATAAGTATACTTACTTGCCAAGTATATACGATTTTAGTTTCTTTTTTAACTTTACTTAAATAGGCCTTAAACAGTTGTTCATCCGTATTAGTCGCCTTCATTATTTATACTCACCACCTTTTTTGTTTGTACATTTTCTCTTTGATCAAGCTCCTCCCAAACCTTATCAAAGAGGATTTGATATTTAGGGTGTCGCCTCACAAGTAAAGGTGGTTCATTTCTTAATTCAATTGGCACTTCAAAAACCTTTGAAATGGTTCCAGGATTCGCATCCATTACGAATATGCGATCACTCATAGCAATTGCTTCGCCAATATCATGTGTTACGAGAATAGTTGTTTTATGGTAAGCTTTTAATAATTTTGATACTAGCTCTTCTAATTTAAGCTTTGTTTGATAATCTAAAGCAGAGAACGGTTCATCAAGAAGTAGAATTTTTGGATCATTAATTAGAGTGCGTACAAGGGCAGCACGTTGCCGCATCCCCCCAGATAAAGAACTAGGATATGCATTCGCGACCTCTGCCAATCCTACTTCCTTCAATAGTTTGAGGGCTTTTTGTTCTGTGTTTTTTGAATGTGTATGAGTGATTTTTGGTCCTAGTAAAACGTTATCCACAATGGTTTTCCAAGGAAATAAATAATCTTGCTGAAGCATGTAGCCGATTTCAGATGCTGTCGTTTCAACTTCCTTTTTTTGTAAGCTAACCTTTCCTTCGGTTTGTTTAATAATACCTGCAATGATTGAAAGTATTGTTGATTTTCCACATCCACTAGGACCTAATAAGGCAATAAATTCTCCTTTCTGGATAGAAAAAGAAATATCATCTAATGCCTTTGTATAATTATTTTTCGAGAAATAATAATGTGAGACATGATCTAAGGTTAGAAATGACACCTTTACTCACTCCTTAGTTACGTATTACATCCTCTGCGATCTCTGTATTCACGAGCTCTTCGTATGGTACATCCTCAGGTAATTCACCAGCTTCATTCATTATTTTCTTCAAATTATTCCATTCTTTCTTATCTAGGACAGGATCGGTTGCAAAGGATGCTTGGCTTTTGTAGCGCTCAATGGATGCGGTAAGCATTTCTAGTTCTGTATCTTCAAAGTATGGTTGGATTACTTGAGCAATTTCTTCGGGGGTATGTGTTTCAACCCATTGCTGTGCTTTATAAATAGCTCTAGTGAATTTTTCTACGTCAGCTTTGTTTTTGTCAATAAAGCTTTGTTTAGTCATATATACTGTATAAGGTACGTGACCGGACTCTTCACCAAATGAAGCGACTATATGTCCTTTTCCTTCCTTTTCAAACGTACTGGCAGTTGGTTCAAATAATTGAACGTATTCCGCTTCACCAGATACAAATGCCCCCGGAATGTTAGCGAATTCTATATTTTGCTGTAAATCGAGATCTGTCTGTGGATTAATACCATGCTGCTTTAGCACAAATTCTCCAACCATTTGCGGCATTCCTCCTTTCCGCTGTCCAAGGAATGTTGTATCCTTTAGGTCTTCCCATGTGAAATTTGGTTTAGGTTCTTTTGCTACTAAAAAGGTGCCATCTGTTTGGGTTAATTGGGCAAAATTAATCGCATAATCTTTGGAGTTCTGAGCATAAACGTAGATGGAAGTCTCTGCACCTACTAAAGCCATATCAGCTCCTTCAGATAACAGGGCAGTCATCGTTTTATCCCCACCCCAAGTTGTTTGCAGCTCTACATCTAGGCCTACTTCTTCAAAAAAACCTTCCTCTAGAGCTACGTATTGTGGGGCGTAAAATAAAGAACGAGTTACTTCTGCTATTTTGATCGACGTGTTTTCCTTCGAATTACAAGCAGTAAGAGTTATAATTAACCCGCAAGAGATCAGGATAAAAACCATTATTTTTTTCATTCTATTCGACCCCTTCAAATATTTATATGTCAACACAGTTTATGAACAGCTTAGAAAATGTGTGAATGCCTAGAAAAAAATAAGTCAAATGAATAGATGATCGAATAGTACGAAAATATTTATGGAACAGAAACGCAAGCTCCCGAATAGAAACGTAGCACTTGGAGCAAGTCAATGGAGATAAAGGAAGCACGGTAGCTTGCAAGCCAATGATGACTTAGATTAGGACGATTCGTGAAGTCGCCTCGTTTCTGGGCACTAGAGCTGGACGCAGCTCAATACGCTTTATAATTTACTAGACTAAAAAAAGCCGATCTCTTTATAAGAGATCGGCAACCAGCTGTTATAGCTGAACAGTAAATTATACAACTTTTTTCACTCATTTATAATAAATCCTTTTGGGATGAGGAAACGATAAATTATCCTTTATAAATTGGCCCAGCCTGCATAATATCAGCGCTTGCTTCCGTGAATTTTTGGAAATTCTGATGAAACTTCATGGCAAGTGATTTTGCTTCCGTTTGATAAGCGTTTTTGTCTTCCCATGTGTTTTCGGGAACTAAGACGTCATCGGGAACACCTGGAACTTGGATAGGGATTTCCAATCCAAAAATATTATCTCTTATTGTCTCTACACTATTGAGTTCACCTTCTAATGCAGCATGAATCATTGCACGTGTATAAGACAGCTTCATGCGTTTACCAATGCCGTAAGATCCCCCAGTCCATCCTGTGTTTACAAGAAACACGTTTGATTGATAAAAATCAATTTTTTCACCAAGCATTTTCGCATACTTTGCCGGAGCTAAAGGTAAAAATGGTGATCCAAAACATGCAGAGAACGTAGCCTGTGGTTCTGTCACTCCTCGCTCCGTACCTGCAAGCTTGCTTGTGTAGCCACTTAAGAAATGATACATTGCTTGCTCTTTTGATAATTTACTTATTGGCGGCAATGTTCCCGAAGCATCTGCTGTAAGGAAGATAATTGTATTTGGATGCCCAGCAATACTTGGCACTGCGATATTATCAATGTTTTCAATTGGATAGGCTGCTCTTGTGTTTTCTGTTAAAGTTGTGTCATCATAATCAGGTAGCCTTGTTTGTTTATTAAGAATAACGTTTTCAAGGACAGAACCAAATCGTATTGCATTATAAATTTGCGGCTCTTTTTCTTGAGATAAATGAATACACTTTGCGTAACATCCGCCTTCAATATTAAATACTCCATTTGGACCCCAACCATGCTCATCATCACCAATTAATCTTCTGTAAGGATCAGCAGATAAGGTGGTTTTCCCCGTGCCGGATAAACCAAAGAATAAAGCCACGTCTCCCTCTTTGCCAACATTAGCAGAACAGTGCATAGATAATACATCTTGTTGAGGTAGTAAGAAATTCATCACTGAAAAGATAGACTTTTTAATTTCACCTGCATATTCGGTACCACCTATTAGAATGATTCGTTTTTTAAAAGAAACAAGAATAAACGCTTCTGAGTTCGTACCATCTACTTCAGGATCTGCTTTAAAAGTAGGGGCTGATATTACTGTGAATTCAGCTTGATGTGATAGTAACTCATCAGCAGTTGGAGTTATAAATAACTGCCGTGCAAATAGATTGTGCCAGGCATATTCGTTAATAACTTGTATTGGTAAGCGATACGCGTGGTCTGCACCAGCAAATCCGTTAAATTGGAATAGCTCTTCTTTATTTTTTAAATAGGAAATAACCTTTTCATACAATCGATCAAATACAGATTCATCAATGGATTGATTTACTGTTCCCCAATCCACCTGCTGTTCACTTACTTCATCTGTAACAATAAATTTATCTTTTGGGGAGCGACCGGTATAAGATCCTGTTGTTGCTTGAACTGCACCTGTTGCGGTTAACATGCCTTCTTCTCTTGCTAAAATTCTTTCAACAAGCTGAGGTACGGATAAATTTGTTTGTAGCTGTTTATGCGTGTATAATTCTTTTACGAAAGACTTTTCTACCGTTTTCATGTTAAATACCTGCCTTTATGTGAAATTGTATTCACGTTCTTTTGTTGAACGACCAAATAATCCTGAATATGTTTATTAGTATAACACATTTAAGTTAATAGTCCATACTAAATATAAAATAATTTTTATAAGATGTTGAATGTTTACAGCAAAAAATGTCGTTCAGAATCTTTCTTTCCTTTAGTATGAGTAAAAAACTTCTGAGAATACAGTTAAACTAGTTGACACATTAAGCTTCTTCCGATAAGCTAAGTTTCGAACGGATACTCTCTTATTCAGAGTTGGTGGAGGGACAGACCCAATGAAGCCCAGCAACCATCACTTTAGTGAAAAGGTGCTAACCTGATGCAAGGAGATTTTTTTCCTTGAACAATAAGAGCGAAAGGCCAGCAATCCTTTCCTCATGACAAGCGGGAAAGGCTTTTTTTATTAGTTATAAAAATTCTACACGTAGATGACTAACTTTAACCCGATTATAAACATATTAGTCAATTTCTAAGCTAAATTGTCATTCGCCTGCGTGTACGTGTGAACCAGGAGTGACAATAGAATATACGGTAGTAGGTAATCTTTCTGGTGCCTTTCTTATTTCAGTTTAACCTTAGTACTTATTACTGAATGAGCATATTTGATAAATAGAGTTCCGTAATCGATATTTGAAGGAGGATTTAGCAACATGGCTGCTAATCGTCGTTTGTTTACTTCTGAATCAGTAACAGAAGGACATCCAGATAAGATATCTGATCAAATTTCAGATGCTATTTTGGATGAGATATTAAAAACAGATCCAAATGCCCGAGTGGCATGTGAAACAACTGTTACAACTGGACTTGTTCTTGTAGCGGGTGAAATATCCACTACTACTTATGTAGATATACCTGCTATTGTTCGTAAAACTATAAAAGAAATCGGATATACTCGCGCAAAATTTGGGTTCGACGCGGAGACATGCGCAGTATTAACTGCCATTGATGAACAATCACCTGATATTGCTGGTGGAGTTGACACAGCATTGGAAGCAAGACAAGGAAAAATGAGCGATCAAGAGATTGCTGCAATAGGTGCTGGTGATCAGGGTTTAATGTTTGGTTTTGCTTGTGATGAAACAGACGAATTGATGCCACTTCCAATCTCATTGGCACATAAGTTGGCAAAGCGTCTCGCTGACGTTCGGAAGGATAAGACATTAGAATACTTACGACCGGACGGTAAAACACAGGTAACCGTTGAGTATGATGAAAATGATCAACCTGTTAAAATTGATACCATCGTAATTTCTACACAGCATCATCAGGATATAGCTACAGAGCAAATAGAAAAAGATTTGATAGAGCATGTTATACGCCCTATAGTACCAAATGAGTTATTAGATGAGACGACTAAATATTTTATTAATCCAACTGGCCGTTTCGTTATTGGTGGACCTCAGGGGGATGCAGGTTTAACAGGTCGAAAGATTATTGTTGATACGTATGGAGGCTATGCTAGACACGGTGGCGGAGCGTTTAGTGGAAAAGACTCTACTAAAGTTGATCGGTCAGCTGCATACGCTGCCCGTTATGTCGCAAAGAACATAGTGGCTGCCAGGCTTGCCAAAAGCTGTGAAGTACAGCTAGCCTATGCCATTGGTGTAGCAGAACCTGTTTCTATTTCGATAAACACTTTTGGAACAGGTGTTGTAAATGAAGAGCAACTAGTAAAAGCTGTTCGAGAATTATTTGATTTACGACCAGCAGGTATTATTCGTATGTTAGACTTGCAAAAACCTATTTATAAAAATACTGCTGCTTACGGGCATTTTGGAAGAACAGACATTTTATTTCCATGGGAGAAGACAGACAAAGTTGAGCAATTGAAAGCACTTATTAAGTAGTAAAGTCTTGATCATCCTTTAGCTTCACAATGGTTATGATACGAAAAAAGGTAACCTAGCTGATTTAATCTTCTAGGCTGCCTTTTTTCATAGTCTAAATTACAATATTTTCCATAAGGATAAAGAAGGCGTGTTGAGCTGCGTCCAGCTCCAGCGCACAGAATCTAGGTGACTTCACGAATCGCCCTAATCTAAGTCATCATTGGCTTGCAAGCACACCGTGATTCCTTTATCTCCGTTGACTAGCTCCAATCGCTTTTGTTCTTGAAGTTACTTACCGGAATTTGTATATTTTTTGTAGTAGATTGCTTTATCTACATATGATTTTCGTACACGTTCCATCTCCGCGTAATCTTCTAGAGTTAAGTCTCGGATTACTTTTGCTGGTCTACCAAGAGCTAACGTATGTGGCGGAATCGTTTTTCTAGGTGGCACAAGGCTTCCGGCTCCGATAAATGCATTTTCACCTATTTCCGCACCATCAAGAATAATGGAACCCATACCAATTAAAGCTTTGTTTCTAATCATGGCGGAGTGCAGGGTCACTTGATGTCCGACTGTCACATCATCCTCGATAATTAAGGGAAGATTAGGGCTTTGATGAAGCATGGACAGATCTTGAATACTAATTCTTTTACCAATTTTCACAGGTGCAACATCTCCACGAACTACAGTTTTAAACCATATACTAGAATATTCATCAATTGTAACGTCACCGATGATGGTTGCATCCTCTGCAATAAATGCAGTTTCATGAATTTGTGGTTGTTTTTCTTTATATGAATGTATCATTTGAATCCTCCTGGATAATATGGTGATATAAACAGTATAACAAAATTATAGCGGGGACAATGTAGATTGGAGGCAGCAAGTTGAGCAATCATGTACCAAATAACCCAATAATTTTAATGGCAACCGTTTATCTGAAAATTTTTCCAGCTGTAAGTAAAGAGTTAGTTTATTGGCAAAAACGTGCTGCGGAAATTCCCGATCAAGAATTGAGAACTCAGGCTTTATCAAGTATTTCTTCCAAACGTTTTCATTGTCAAGGAGGAGCAGTTTATAGCATATTAGCACATCAAAACTGGCAGAAAGCTGTACGATTTATTGTTGCATATCAAACGATAAGTGACTATTTAGATAATCTTTGTGATCGTAGTAATTCTATGGATCCAGAAAATTTCCGATTGTTACATCATGCTATGATAGATGCACTATCTTGTAATGATAGTAAAACGGATTATTATAAGTATTTTGAAAGTAAAGATGACAAAGGGTATTTGAAAGAGTTAGTTAGAACTTGTAATGAAGCACTAGCATCACTAAATCACATTGATCTTTTCCAAGAGCATGCGCTTAAATTGGCAAAATTGTATATGGATTTACAGGTACACAAGCATGTGATCATGGAAGAACGTATACCACGATTAACAAAGTGGTCAGAGAATATGAATGCATATCCGTTAAGCTGGTATGAATTTTCAGCAGCAGCAGGATCTACGCTTGGAATATATTGTTTGGCCTGCTATGGGTTTGCTGGGAGACTTAGTTCAGACAGAGCAAGCCGATTAGTATCTGGATATTTTCCATATATTCAGTGCTTGCATATTTTACTTGATTATTATATCGACCAAGTGGAGGATAAAGAAGAGGAAGATTTGAACTTCTGTAATTATTACCCAGATCAAATCACGATGCAGGAACGATTTCGGCACTTTTTATTAGAAGCTCACGTTAATTCAACGATGCTACCAGATGCTCCATTTCATCAAATGGTACTGCAGGGTCTAGTTGGGTTGTATTTAGGAGATGAAAAGGTCAAGTTAATTGACGGCTCTCGTCAAATGAAGCGACAATTATTAAAAGCGAGTGGAGTAGCTTCGAAATTTTTTCACTGGAACACGAGAAGTTATTATTACTTAAAAAGATTAGTTACTAGTAGTCGACAGGATTGAGTAGCGGGAGATATTTTAAGGATGATATTCATAAAAAGGGAAAATGAAAATACGTATAGTAGCATAAAAGTGGAGGAGGTCCTCCACTTTACTGGTAGTCTAGGAAATTACAAAATTTGCCCATGTGGATAAATAGGCGCGTGTTGGGCCACGCTCAGAAACTAGGCGTACCTTGCATGGAGATAGACCATTATTATCTTTTTTGAATAGCGATTATAAAAGGCGGATTATTTTTTTGGTTAATAAAGCCATATTGTAAAACATGATACCATCGTTGATTTAACCTCATGACATGTTTTATTACAGCTTCCTTTTCTTCTTTTCCTCCTTCATGTCCATGATAGATCACAATTACGATCAATCCACCACGCTTTAAATACTTTAATATCGTATCGATTGCAGTAATTGTTGAAGTTCCTTTGGTTATAACTGATTTATTACCTTTTGGTAAATAACCTAAATTAAACACAGCCCCACCTAATAGAATTTCTTCGGAGGGTAAGTGTTTTTTTAGATTTGCGTGACTGTCAAGGATCAGGTCGACATTCTCACGGTTATTTTCTACTAGTTTTTGCTTCGTAGAACGAATCGCCTCCTGTTGAATGTCAAAAGCAATGACTCGTCCATTTTCACCGACAACTTTACTTAAAAATAAAGTGTCATTACCATTACCACAAGTCGCGTCAATTACCGTCTCATTTTTTTCTATAGAATTTTCCAATAAATAATGGGCATAATGTAATATTCCGTGTAACATGGTATACTCCTTTAATATGATGGTTAGACTTATTTTACCAGATTATACGTAGTATTGTCTTGACAAAGTGTATGCAATTCATTACAATTCTTATACATCATATACGATAATGACTATGCAAAGGATTAGTAATAAATCCCTACAGGAAAAGAGAGGCAGTGGTTGGTGTAAACTGTCCCTGGAAATTTATGAACTCACCTTTAATGTTGCAGAAGTGATAAAGTAGTTTCTGCCGTGGATCCACGTTACGGATCTCAAGTGAATGCAGGAATTTGCATTAATCTGGGTGGTACCGCGGGAAAAGCTTCTCGTCCCTTATAGGGATGAGTGGCTTTTTTTCGTTTACAAAAACATATGTAGAAGTAAAGGAGGAAATGTAATGAGTTTTCATCATCAACAAATTGAAAAAAAGTGGCAAACGTATTGGTTGAAAAACAAAACATTCAAAACGGATACATTTTCTGAAAAAGAAAAAGTTTATGCGTTAGACATGTTTCCATACCCATCTGGTGCTGGATTACATGTAGGGCATCCAGAGGGCTATACAGCAACAGATATTATTTCAAGAATGAAACGGATGCAGGGTTACGAAGTACTTCATCCAATGGGATGGGATGCTTTCGGTTTACCGGCTGAGCAATATGCGATTGATACTGGAAATAGTCCAGCGGATTTTACAGAACAAAATATTGCTGTTTTTAAGAGACAAATTCAAGCACTTGGATTTTCCTATGATTGGGATCGTGAAATTAGTACAATGGATCCGAATTACTATAAATGGACACAATGGATTTTTACGAAGCTTTATGAAAAAGGTCTAGCTTATATGGATGAGGTTGCTGTGAACTGGTGTCCTGCTTTAGGAACGGTTCTAGCGAATGAAGAAGTAATAGATGGGAAAAGTGAGCGAGGCGGTCATCCTGTTGTTCGGAAACCTATGAAGCAATGGATGTTGAAAATAACTGCTTATGCTGATCGCTTACTCGAAGATTTAGATGAATTGGATTGGCCAGAAAGCTTGAAGGATATGCAGCGTAACTGGATTGGGCGATCAGAAGGTGCTGAAGTACAGTTTACAGTTGATCATTCAAATGAAACGTTTACGGTATTTACGACTAGACCCGATACACTTTTCGGTGCAACTTATGCTGTATTAGCTCCTGAACATCCAATGGTTGAAAAGATCGTGACAGATGAACAGAAAGCTGCTGTTGATACTTATATTAAAGATATCCAAACGAAATCCGATTTGGAGAGAACGGATTTAGCTAAGGATAAAACAGGTGTATTTACTGGGGCCTATGCCATTAATCCAGTTAATCAAGAAAAAATGCCAATATGGATCGCTGATTATGTATTAATGAGCTACGGTTCAGGAGCTATTATGGCAGTCCCCGCACATGATGACCGAGACTATGAATTTGCAGTTAAATTCGAATTGCCAATTGTAGAAGTGGTAGCCGGGGGAGAGATTACGAAAGAAGCCTATATGGGTGACGGTGAACACGTAAATTCTGATTTCTTAAATGGATTGGATAAAGAGAAAGCCATAGCAAAAATGATTGACTGGTTAGAGGAAACTGGTAAAGGTACGAAGAAAGTTACGTATCGTTTACGAGATTGGCTGTTTGCACGACAACGCTATTGGGGTGAACCTATTCCTATTATCCATTGGGAAGATGGATCAATGACCACTGTACCAGAAGAGGAATTACCGCTTGAGCTCCCTGCAATGGATAATATTAAGCCTTCTGGAAATGGTGAATCACCATTAGCAAATAGCGATTGGGTAAATGTTATCGATCCAGAAACGGGTATGAAAGGTAGAAGAGAAACAAACACAATGCCTCAGTGGGCAGGAAGCTGCTGGTATTTCTTACGGTATATTGATCCGAATAACCCTAATGAAATTGCGGATCCAAAAGCTCTTGAAGAATGGTTACCGATTGATATTTATATTGGTGGAGCAGAACATGCTGTCCTTCACTTGTTATATGCACGATTTTGGCATAAATTCCTTTATGATATCGGCGTGGTTCCTACAAAAGAACCGTTTATGAAATTATTTAATCAAGGGATGATACTTGGCGAAGGAAATGAAAAGATGAGTAAGTCGAAAGGAAACGTGGTTAATCCTGATGATATTATCGAATCGCATGGTGCGGACACACTTCGACTGTATGAAATGTTCATGGGACCGCTTGATGCATCCGTTGCTTGGTCAGAAAATGGCTTAGATGGCGCTAGACGTTTCCTTGATCGAGTATGGCGGTTAATTGTAGGTGAAAATGGAGAATTATCAGAGAAAGTAGTAGATGAAGGGAATACAGCCTTAGATAAGGTGTACCATGAAACAGTGAAAAAAGTAACAGATGATTTTAATCATCTCCATTTTAATACGGGTATTTCACAAATGATGGTGTTCATCAATGAAGGTTATAAAGCGGATAAACTTCCTAAAGCTTATATGGAAGGGTTCGTAAAGATGTTATCTCCAGTTGCACCACATGTGTCAGAAGAACTATGGAGTGTTTTGGGCCATACAGAAACGATCAGCTATGAACCATGGCCAACATACGATGAGCGTAAATTGGTTGAAGCTGAAGTTGAAATCGTTGTACAGATAATGGGTAAGGTACGAGCGAAAATTAGTGTTTCTAAAGACATATCTAAAGAAGAGCTGGAAAAAACAGCTTTAGAAAACGAAAAGATTCAAGCACTAATTGAAGGGAAAACTATTCGTAAAGTCATCGTAGTACCCGGTAAGCTAGTCAATATCGTAGCAAATTAATTGAAAGAAGACTCGCACATACGTATCATTAAAGACGAGCAAAATTATAATGAAGTGATAAAAGCTTTATACAGGCGAGATTTACTGTGGTCATTTCTCTCCTTGGATTTTACGTATAGTAGAATTAACAAAAGCCGAACGGGTTTGAAGGTGATTACCCCAGAAGTTAGAGTGAAAAAACTAACTTTTGGGGGTAACCACCAATTCGTTCGGCTTTGCTTTATGCTAAAATAGGTTCTTTATTTTAAGAGGGGATCCATTTAGTTTGTAAGATAATCCATTTGCCATTTTCAAAATACCAAATTGTTTCAACTGTTCCTAGCCTGTCCGCATGATAAGCCCCGCTTATTTGTTGATAACTTTTTAAACCATATCCTTTACTTTCACTAATTAATAATGGTTCGAAGAAGGCAATGGGATCAATCATTACAGATTTATTTGTTTCAAGTAATTTTCCTTCTTTATTGTATATCCCAAGTCTTATATAATCATCAGCACGATTTTTGACATCTATTTGAATCGGTTTTTCACTTGGAGTTAATTGAATGGTAACGTTGAAATTATCTTCAAATTCACCACTAAGGTATGTTTGCTCAGGCAATGGTATATTACTTATTTTATCATTTGTGATGGTATCTAATTGATAATTATATAAACCACCACTTCCGCCCGTTGCGCTCTGATAAAAAATATCTTTAATAGTGTCATGGTTTAAGTCAATTAACTGTAGTGAAGGATCATAACCTCCATTGTAATTTATTTTCCACTTTTGATTATTGCTAGTAATAGAAGCCCAAACCTTTCGATAAAATGTCGTATCTGGTGAAAACAAAATACCTTTTAGCTCAATTTTTTCATGTTGACCATCACCAGTTACATCAGCTTCGTACGTATGAATTAATGTTGCCTTTGTTTCTGTTGCTTTCAAGTTATTAACAGATAATCCTAATGATACAAGAAAAATAAATATAATAGTAATCAAATACTTCATATACCATCTCTCCAATATTTTTTATTAATGCTAGTGTGTGTAAGGAAGTTGCAAGTTATCCTCAGAAAACGTATCATAAACATGAATGAACGATAAAGGGTGATAAGATGGAAAAAATAAATGAAATCTCTCCAGAAGAATTAGAAAGTCAATTAAAAGAAGGAATAGACATTGAGGTTGTTGATGTAAGAGAAGATGAAGAAGTAGCTCAAGGTATGATTAAAAATGCTAAACATATACCGTTACAAGAAATTCCAGATGCGATAAATTCATTGGACAAATCAAAACACCATGTATTGGTCTGTCGCTCAGGTCGAAGAAGTATGAGAGCAGCAGAGTTTTTAAGTGAAAATGGTTATAATGTGTCTAATATGACTGGTGGCATGCTTGAATGGAAAGGTGCTGTTACGAAGTAGAAGGGGAATTTTGATGAGAACAGAAAAAAGGGTTGACTTTTTTCTGTTCGAACTGTATTATAGTTATTGCTGTCGCAAAAAAAGTAATACATTTAAAAAACATGTAATTTTTTATTGACAGTTAAATGGGATTGATGCTATAATAACAATCCGCGATATAGAAAATGTCGAATTTGTTCATTCGATTGTTTTTTATTGTTGTGAAATCAAAGTCGTCTTTTAGTTGACATAATCTCTTTGATTTGGTATTATATTAAACGCTGTGTTTTTGACAGCAGCAAACTAATTTGCTCTTTGAAAACTGAACAAAACAACCAGTATGTCAAGAGAAAAACATGCAACTGTTTTTTCTTAAAAATAACCAGAAGGAAACTTCTGGAGCAAGCTAAGACATCATAATTAACGGTGTTAATTATGAACAAACTTTTTTGGAGAGTTTGATCTTGGCTCAGGACGAACGCTGGCGGCGTGCCTAATACATGCAAGTCGAGCGCGGGAAGCAGGCAGAT